>DATNLV010000049.1:0-14729 GCA_035602665.1 Bryobacteraceae bacterium
GTGTATCCGGCCATCCCAGAAGCCCAGGCCGAAATGCGTGTACATGATGCACGCCCCGCCTTCCGCCTCGAGCCGCTCCTGGTTCGCCTCCGTCAGCATTTTGACGAACGCCTGCCCATCGGCGCCTTCGGTGGATGCGAACCAGTAGTTGACGAACGGCCGCTCGGGATCGTGATAGGGCATGTACGGGCAGGCCTTCAGCGTGTTGATCTCCGCGAACGCGAATTGCCGGACGTACTTCACCTTCTCGCGGCAGAGATCGCCCCAGAACAGCGGGTCGCCCGCTACGTGCCCACGAAAGCGGTTGCGATTCCGGAACTTCGTCAACAGGTTGTAAACCGCCCTGTTCACTCCCGAAACCCGCGCGTCGCCGAAGTAGATGTCCTCGTCGCAGTAGTAGTGGTTCGACATCGCCGACGGATACTGCCCGAAGTACGCCGCAAACGCCTCCAGCGCGCGCGCCGTGTCCTCACGCGGCGACGTGTGGGAGGTGGCCATGTGATAGCCGATCTCGAAGCCTTCCCGCTGAAGCTGCTGTGCCCAGGCGCGGTATTCGGGATCGTCGCACGTCGCTCCGTGGTCGGATGGCGTCCGCGTGGGCCCGATCGGCCAGACCGACTTGGTGGTCCGCAAGCCCAGATCGCGCAGCAGTGAGTAAACTTCGCGCCCCGCCGTCAGCGTTTGCGAATCCGTATCGTCGAAGATCGTGAACGCAAACCTCTTGCCTTCGGGCCACTCAAGCCCGGCCGCGCCCGCGGGCGCCCGCTTCACTTTCCCTCCCCACGGCTGGGAATCACCATTCAAATTAACATGATTCCCTGGCGACGATTTTCGTGATTGGTGCTAAGCTGTGGGCTGTGAAGCTTACGATCGAGCTCGACCGGGAGGCCGACGGCCGTTGGATTGCTGAGGTTCCCGAATTGAACGTCCTCCTGTACGGGACCTCCAGGCGGGACGCGGTTCAACGAGCCCAATCGGCCGCTCGAGAGATCCTCCTGGATCGAATCGCGCACGGCGAGTTGCCCCCTGATTCGGCGAATGCCACATTCGACATCGCCGCATGATCTCCTGGCCCTCGGCTAAGGCGCGTCGTGTCTTCGCGGCGCTTAAGCGGGTCGGGTGGCGTCATGATCGCACGGTGGGCTCCCATCGAATCATGAAAAGAGAAGGGTGGGCGGACTATCCGTTCTCGTTTCACGATTCCGAAGAGCTCGGTCCGGCCATTCTGGCTAAAATCTCGAAGAAGACTGGCCTTCAGCCCCTGGACTTGTAAGAGCTCACCACCCGTCACCCCTTGCCCGCCGGGTACCGCGGCAGCAACGCCATAAGTCCCGCCGCCACCGCCGTGCCCCCCGCCAGCACCACCAGCAGCGCCGCGTACGACCCGGTCGCATCGAACGCCCTCCCCATCAGCACCGGGCCGATCGCGCCCGCGAACGCGTAGGCCGTCCACGTGAACCCGTAAAGAGTCGAGAACGAGCGCAAGCCGAAATACCGCGTAAGCAGGTAGGGCGTGACGTCGGCCTCCGCGCCCAATCCGAGTCCGATCAACGCCGCCGCGCCGACGCCGGCCCCCGCCGACCGCGCCAGAGCCAGCAGCAGAATCCCGGCCGCGATGGCCGCCAGCATGAAGGACCCAACCCGCGGCCCGAAGAACCGATCGAGCAGGAAGCCCGTCGCCAGCCTCCCGCAGAAACTCGCCAGTCCCAACACCGACGCCGCCAGCGCGGCCGTGGTCGCGGACACCGCGCGGTCCGTCAGCAGCGGCGAGAGGTGCGTGATGGCGCCGTTCACGCTCAGCGAGCCGAGCACCAGGGTCGCGCACAGGATCCAGAAAATGCGCGACCGAAGCGCCTGCGCAACCGTCCATCCGTCCAGCAACGAAACAGCGTGCAGCCCCTGTGGGCGCTCCCGCACGAAGAGCGCGGTTAAAGGAATCCCCAGCACCAGGACCACCCCTCCCAACACGAAGTACGCGGTGCGCCACCCGTACCCGGAAATCAGCGCCTGCGCCGCGGGCGGCAGCACCATCGCCCCCGTCCCCACTCCGGCCATCACCAGCGCCAGCGCCAGTCCCCGCCGCGCGTCGAACCATGTGGAGACCGCGCGCGAGTATCCCATCTGCGTGGTTGCGTTCCCTACGATTCCCAGCACCACGAAAACCGCGTACAAGTGAACGAGGCTCGGCGTCAGAAAACCGAGCGAGCCGAACGCCAGGCCGAACACCGCCATGCAGGGCAGGATCACCCGGCGTGGACCGAATCGGTCCAGCAGGTGGCCCAGGAACGGCGAGCAGATGGCCACCGAGATGGCCGCGAATCCGAACGCCGCGGAGATGGACTCGCGGCTCCAGCCGAATGCGCTGCCGAGCGGCTTCAGGAAAATGCCGAACGTGAACACCAGCAGCGAGCCGAAGCTCACCATGGCGCCGAAGTACGCCGCCATCACCACCAGCCATCCGGGGTTGACGCGCGGGACCGCCGCCGCCTCGAAGCGCGGACTAGCTTCTGGAATACCCATGCTGCGCCGTCCGCCTTCCTCCCTCGCGGTGGGCTTCCTCCGACAGGGCGTGAACGCCGCTGGCGTCGATCCAGCGGTTGTAGAAGTTGAACAGCGCGCAGACGGTGATGGCGAAGTAGATCGCCTCATCGTCCCAGCCGGCCTCGTACAGTGGACGCATGTCCGCCTCCGTGATGCGCGGCGAGTCCCGGTTCACCTTGTCCACGAACCGGAACAGCGCTTTGTGCTTCTCATCCAGCCCCGAACTCTCCAGGTCGCGGAGCACGCCCCACACCAGCTCCTCGCTGCCCAGCAGTTCCGCCGCAACTGCGGCGTGCGACTTCAGTCAAAACGGACAGTCGTTCCGGTAGGACGTGTAAGCCGCGATCAGCTCGCGCATCCCAGGGGGCAGCGCCGTCGGCCCGCGCATGATCTCCTGCGTAAAGCGTGCCAGGTGGTCGGTGGCCGCCGGCAGATAGGCGAACATGTGCCAGATCTGCGGATACTCCTTGCCCGCCGCCTGCATCGCGCGAATGTTGTCGTTCCACGGCCCGGGCTTGGGGTCCCGCTCGACGCCGGGCAGAAACATAGGTTCCATCTCGGGTTTGTCGTTGGCCATTTAGAGATGCCCCTGGTGTTGAGCCCAGGATACGGGAAGGCGCGCGTCGCGGCAATACTGGAAAGGAACTAGCCCGGGACCCTGGCGGGCGTCAGCGCCGGGACAACCACGCGTGGAAAGCGAAGAAGGAGGCCCGATCATTGCTCGCCGGCGCGTCTTTCTTCTGCGAACCGGCAGCCTCGAGGGTGCGGATGTGTATCCCTACAAGTTGCCACCGGCGCGTGCGCGTCGTGGCACTGCACATATACAGCTCACCGGACTGGATCAATCGCCTGGCGACCTGGCGGTCCGAGTTCGCCTCCGCCGGCCAAAGCTTGCCTTGCGTGTCCTTCGTACAGGTATCCTGGGGCGGCTCTTGAGCGAGCAGGACGCTTCCCAGGGCTGCGGCCAGGAACGCCCTTCTCAGGCAGCTAACTAAAGTGCCCACCGCATACGATCATGCGCTGGGAAAGTTACGAAATCAACCTTAAAATCATGAAAGTCCGATGAATCCCTTGTGGGGCGGACCCCCTGGACCCGCCTTCTGCCTGCGCTCCCTTGCGTTCATGCCCAGCCGCAGCCGTCCCCTGCTAAGCTGGTTCGTGGAACTTTCTGGGTTCGTGAAAAAGCTTTTCGCCGCCGTAGTAATCCTCGTTCTGGGTGTGCCGCTGCTCCTGCTGCTGCTCTCTTCGTCGCCTCAGGTGACCGTGGTCTCGCCGATCCGAGTTGTTGGAACCGCCACACCGGTCTCCATTCGCGTGGCGAGCCCGCACGGCGTGCGGCGCGTGACCGCCGAACTGGAGCAGGACGGCCAGCGGTTCAAGGTATTCGAGTCCGTCAAGCCCTCGCATCGCGTGTTCTTCCTGGGCAAGCACGAGCCGCCCTCCGACATCACCGTCTCCGCCGGCAAAGATCGGGCGCCGGGTCTGCACGACGGCAAGGCGCGGCTGATCGTCGAAGCGCAGGCTAACGATTTTCGCGCCTCGACCGACACGGTCGCGCTCGACGTGGACGTGAACACACAGCCGCCGCGAGTGACCGCCGATGGCGTGCAGCACTACATCAACCAGGGCGGCACGGAGCTGGTGACGTTCACCGTTTCCGGATACTGGACCGAAGCCGGCGTGCGCGTGGGGCCGTACACTTTCCGCAGCTTCCCGCTCCCCGGCCACTCGGGCGAGCGATTTTCCATCTTCGCGTTCCCCTGGGACGTGCCCGCCGACACGGTTCCCATCGTGTATGCCCGCAATCCCTCCGGCGCCGAGGCCAAGGCTCACTTCTGGTGCAAGGTGTTTCCAAAGAAATTCCGCTCCCGCGATCTGGACCTGCCCGACTCATTCGTCGACAAGGTCACCGACGAGCTCGATCCCAACGGCACCGGCGACAAGCTACAGCGTTTCCTCAAAATCAACGGCGACATGCGCCGGCAGAACAACCAGGTGCTGGCCGACCTGCGTCTGAAGACGGAAGAGAAGATGTTGTGGACCGGCCCCTTCTGGCGCTACGGCAAGACGGAATCGGAATTCGCCGATCACCGAGCCTACGTCTACCACGGCAAGGTGGTCGATCACCAGACCCACCTGGGCTTCGACCTCTCCGACGTGCAGCACGCGCCGGTGGTCGCTGCCAATGACGGCCGCGTGGTTTTCGCGGGCCCGCTCGGCATCTACGGCAACTGCACCGTGGTGGATCACGGCTACGGGCTGCAATCCATCTATGGCCACCAGAGCCAGCTCGAGGTCAAGCCCGGTGACATGGTCAAGCGCGGGCAGGAGATAGGACGCAGCGGCACCACCGGCCTCGCGGGAGGCGATCACCTGCACTTCAGCATGCAGGTGGACGGCGTCCAGATCACACCGGTCGAGTGGTGGGACGAGCACTGGATCCACGACCGCATCTTGAGCAAGATCTCCGGGCACTGAACACTATCTACTTCAAGGCCCTCTCGAAAAACGACACCATCAGCTCGTTGAGATCCTGCCGGAACTCCGCCACCCCGTGGATCTTTTCCGGATAAGCCATCAACTCGAAGGGCTTGCCCGCCCGTTCGAGGGCCGTCGCCATCTGCACCGTGTTCTGGAAGAGCACATTATCGTCTTCGAAGGTGTGCACGATCAGCAGCCGCCCCTTCAGGTCCGCCGCCGCGTTGACCGGCGAAGCCTTCCGGTAGGCCTCCGCATTCTCCGCGGGCAAGCCCATGTAGCGTTCCGTGTAGATCGAGTCGTAGTTGCGCCAGTTCGTGACCGGAGCGCCGGCCAGTCCGCAAGCGAATACCTCCGGCGCATGGAGCAGCGAGTAGAGCGTCATGAATCCGCCGTAACTCCAGCCTTCGATCCCGATCCGTTTGCTATCGACGAAACCCATCGACAGCAGCTTCAACACGCCCTCCTTCTGATCCTCGAGCTCCTTGGCGCCGAAGTTACGAAACACTGCGGTTTCCCACTTGTGCCCGCGGCCGGAGGAGCCGCGCCCGTCGAGCGACCACACGGCGAAGCCGCGCCGCGCGAGCACCTGCTCGATCGTGAGCGCGCCGTACCAGCGGTTGGCCACGGTCTGCGCGCCCGGACCTCCGTAGACCTCGACTACCGCTGGGAATGAGTTGGCCGGCATCGGCCCGCCGGGCCGTATGAGCCGCGCGTAGAGCACCGCTCCGTCGGAGGCTTTCACGGGGACGATCTCCACCGGCCGTATGTCGAACTCCTCGAGCGGCGCGCGATTCGGCTCGCGCAGCACGGTCAGCTCCGTGCCGTCGGCGTGATAGAGCGTCTTGCTCGGCGGCTCGGTCAGGCTCGAGAACGAATCGACATAGGTGGCTGCGTCGGGGCTCATCGAGATGGTGTGCGTGCCCGCGGCGGTACTGAGACGCTGCTCGCTTTTTCCGTCCGAGTCCACCCGGTAAAGGTGGCGTTCCAGCGGGCTGGCCTCCGAGGACACATAGTAGACGTGGCCTTCGGCATCCACGCCGGCCACGGCGGTCACTTCCCATTCGCCGCGAGTCAACTGCGCCAACTGGCGGCCATCGATCGAGTAGCGATAGAGGTGGTTGAACCCGTCGCGCTCGCTGGGCCACAGAAACTCGCCGCCTCCTTTGAGAAACGTTAGTCCGTCGTGGAGGTTCACCCAGTAGGGATCGCTCTCGCTCAGGACTGTGCGAGCGGCGCCGGTTCGTTGGTTGGCGATGAGCAGGTCGAGCCGGTTCTGCGCGCGGTTCAGCCGCTCGACGGCGATGCCCGAGGAATCCGGCAGCCATTCGCAGCGTGCCACCAGCGCGTCGCCCGCGGGCCCAAGCTTCATCCACCGCGTGCGGCCGCCTGTCGCGGGCACCACGCCCAGCCGCACCTCTGCGTTCGGATCGCCGGCCTGCGGGTAGCGCTGCGGCTCGAAGATGCCCTTCGGGCCGGTCAGGTCCAGCTGCGGGTAGAGCGGCTCGCGGCTCACGTCGAATTGCAGATAGGCGATGGATTTCTAATCCGGCGACCACCAGTGCGCCGTTCCCAGATCCAGCTCCTCCGGGTAGACCCAGTCGAGTTCGCTGTTGAGCCGCGTCGCGGATCCGTCGCCGGTCAGGCGGCTGACTTTGCGCGACGCCACGTCCATCACGTAAAGGTTGTGCCCGCGGCGGAACGAGACGCGGCGCCCATCCGGCGAGACCTTGGGGTCGCGCTCGGCCTCGGCGGTCGCTGTGAGCTGCGTCCAGTGGCCGCTGGCGATGGGAAAAAGGAACAGGTCGCCGCCGGCGCCGATCAGAAGCTCGCGTCCCGAGGGCATCCACTGGACCGCCCGATCTTCAACACGGCGGTTCTGCCATCCGAATTCCACGGGCTCGGGCATCTTCGTGGCGGCGGCTTCCAGGGCGGCGAGCGCCACCAATTCCCGTTTCGCGCGCGAGGCCACGTCATATAGCCACACCTTCGCGGCCTCCGTGTACACGAACTGCTTGCCATCGGGCGACCACACCGGCGCGCTCATGATGGAAGGCGGATGAGCGGCCGCCAACGCCTCGAGCGTGACCGGCTTTTTTCCCGCCGCGGCGACCGACATCGCCAACAGCGCACAAAAACAGTGGATTCCCCGCATGACGCCTAGATTGTATCGAATCGAGCCTCCTGTCTCCTGACTCCTGTCCTCCTGACTCCTTCCCCGCATAGTAGACTGCATAGAAGAAGGGGCCTGCGGTAAACCTCGCTGGTCAGGGCTGTGGAGATTAATATGCGAACCGAATGGATAGCCGGGCGGCAGAACGATCCCGTCCGCACGCAGATGCATTATGCGCGCCAGGGCATCGTCACCGGCGAGATGGAGTACGTGGCGCGTCGCGAGAGCATCGAGCCGGAACTGGTCCGTTCCGAGGTTGCCCGCGGCCGCATGATCATCCCCGCCAACGTCAACCACACGAACCTGGAGCCCATGGCGATCGGTGTCGCGTCCCGCTGCAAGATCAACGCCAACATCGGCAACTCGTCCGTCGTGTCGAACGTCGAGGAAGAGCTGGCCAAGCTCCACGACTCCGTTCACTACGGCGCCGATACGGTCATGGACCTTTCGACCGGCGGCGACATACCGGGCATCCGCGGGGCCATCATCCGCAACTCGCCCGTCCCCATCGGCACCGTGCCCATCTACGAAGCGCTCACCCGCGTGCGGCGCATCGAGGACCTCACCGCCCCGCTCATGCTCGAGGTCATTGAAGAGCAGGCCCAGCAGGGCGTGGACTACATGACCATACACGCCGGCGTCCTGGTCCAGCACATCCCGCTCACCACGCGGCGCGTCACCGGCATCGTCAGCCGCGGCGGCTCGATCCTGGCCGAGTGGATGGTGAAGAACCACCGCCAGAACATGCTCTACGAGTGCTTCGAGGACATCTGCAAGATCTTCCGCAAGTACGACGTGAGCTTTTCGCTAGGCGACGGCCTGCGCCCCGGCTCCATCGCCGATGCCAGCGACGAAGCGCAGTTCGCCGAGCTGAAGACTCTGGGCGAGCTCACGAAGAAGGCGTGGGAGTACGACGTCCAGGTGATGATCGAGGGCCCCGGCCACATCCCCATGGACCAGATCCAGCTCCAGGTCGAGAAGGAAATGGAGATGTGCTCCGAGGCGCCGTTCTACACGCTCGGCCCGCTGGTGACCGACATCGCTCCCGGCTACGACCACATCACCTCGGCCATCGGCGCCGCGATGATCGGCTGGTACGGCGCGTCGATGTTGTGCTACGTGACACCCAAGGAGCACCTCGGCCTGCCCAACCGCGAGGACGTCAAGCAGGGCATCATCGCCTACAAGATCGCCGCGCACGCGGCCGACGTTGCCCGCCACCGCCCGGGCGTTCGCGACCGCGACGACGAGCTGTCGCGCGCCCGCTACCGCTTCGACTGGAACCGGCAGTTCGAGCTCTCGCTAGATCCCGAGACCGCGCGCTCGATGCACGACGAGACGCTGCCCGACGCCGGCTTCAAGGACGCGCACTTCTGCTCGATGTGCGGCCCGAAGTTCTGCTCCATGAACATCTCGGCCAAGGTGGAGGCCTTCACTCCGGCCGACGCCGAGGCCGTGGTCAAGGGCAGCGCGTAGGGCCTTCCGGGGTGCGGTATGATCTCATCGCATGCCCTTCCGGACGGAGCACGGCGAACGGCGGACCCGGCCAACAGGGTTGATGTGGTTCCTGGGGATAGGCTATGCCGGCATTGGGGTCTTTGATCTCGCGTTTCTCCGTACCATCTCGGGCGGAATCTGGCTGCTCCTTGGCGTGGGCTGGATGGTGGACGAGATCGCCCGGGCAAAGGACAAGAAGCTCCCCCATGCCGTGAGGTCTGCGCTATTGGCGGTAGTCGCGGCCTGGTGTCTGCTCGGCCATTTTTTGTTTCACTGGAGATGGTGAGAGGGTTTACCCTCTTGCATCCGCCGACGGCCCGTAAATCGAAGGCACCTTACCCCCCATCGGCCGCAGGTACGCCGAGAGCTGGCCGCGGTGATGAATCGCGTCGAACAGGATGAACCACAGGAACACGCCCACCGGCTGCTCGGAAACCATCTTGCCGCCGTAGTAGAATTGCGCCACTCGTTCCCAGGCCGCGTCATCCATCTTCGAGACGCGTTCCGTCAGCTCGTTCGACCACCGCTCGAACATCTCCAGCATCTCTTCGAACGGCGGCGGAGGAAGCTCTTTCCACTCGGCTCGATTTTCGATGACGACGTCCAGGCACGACCGCAGCTCGCGGGTGAGCGTCCAGACCACCTGGTCCGCCGAGGGGGACCGCTCGTGCGGTTTGTAGCCGAGCGTCTCCTTCGGCAGCGCCTTGAGCACGCGCAGGAAGACGGGCAACTCCGCCCGCCGCCGCTCCAGATAGAACTCGCGTAGCGTCACACCGCCCCGCTACCGCATCTTATACGTCTGCTGCTCCATGACGTAAGCGTTGTGCGACGCGTTCTGTTGCTGCGGACCCGGGATGTCGGCCGACTGCTTGCTGAACTTGACGGCTTCCACCACCATCGCCTTGTTGTTCGTCATCACGCCGAACTGGTAGTTCGCCACGCCCAGCACATACAGCACCTGGCCCCTCAACGCGTCGTTGCCCTTGGATAGCGGCAGAGCGGCGCGCAGATATTTGTCGGCTTCCTGGTACTGGCCCATGTCGCTCGACGCGGATCCGGCCAGAAAATAGGCGTGAGCCAGGACCGCGTTCGATTCTGCTTTGGGGTGCTTGTTGATCGCCGCGATCAGCCGCTTGGAGTAGCCCAGCGAGCGTGCGCCCTGCTTGTGACTGTACGCGTAGTCGGCGAGCCAAAGCAGCAGGGTCTGGTTCTCCGGAAAGTTCGCCAGCCCCTTCTCGGCAACCCCGGGCATCTTAGCGGTCGCATTCGTCTTCCGCAGCGCGTCCATGTAGTTGGCGTAAGCGTCATCGAGATACTTGCTCTTGGGATTCAGTTTTTCCAGCGTAGAGAGCAGGTCCACCGTCGTCGCTGTCGGGCCCGCAAGGGCGGCGGTCAGGACCGCGTACTCGATGTGCACTTCGATCGCCTTGGCGTTGGCGACGGTTGTGTCCCAGGCCTCTTTGTCGACGCCCTCCGGAGCGGTCGCTTCGGCGGCCTTGCGCGCCAGAGCGTACGTGGCAACCGCCGACTCTATCAGTTTTCCGGCGTCTTTCTGTGCCTCTACCTGCTTGAAGTCTGTGAATGCGCTGTCCAGATCTTCAGCAGCAGCGAAGCCCGACCCGGCGCAGAGAATAACGGCGAAACCCAATACAGCAAGCCTCATGGAAACCTCCCTAGCCGCTCCTGGCCGGGATTTCCACTCCCGGTTTGCGGCCACATGACAGAATACACCCAACCGGACCCAGTGGGGAGTCCCCCGATTGCCGCGCGATTGACGCCGCTCAAGACCGCAACGTGTAGCTACAGATTTGGCGTTATACTGGTGGGGGATGGTTCGGTTCGAGTGGGATCCGCTAAAGGCGAGGACCAACCGGCGGAAGCACGGGGTCTCTTTCGAGGACGCCATGTACGTCTTTGACGATCCCTACGCCCTGTTCGAGCAAGACGTTGCCGATGAAGTAGGCGAGCAGCGCTGGCGAGCGCTCGGTCTGGCTGGGGGAGTGGTCTTGCTGCTCGTTGCCCACACCGTTCGGGACGAGGGCGTGGACGAAGTAGTCCGTATCATCTCAGCCCGCCGGGCCACACGAAAGGAGCGAAGGAGGTATGACGAAACTCGTACGCAAGACGCTGGCTGACAGCCCGATGACGCCCGCGCGCAAACGCAAGCTGGCCGAGATCGCCCAGCGGCCGGACTCGGAGATCGATCTCTCGGACATCCCCTCGCTCGATGAGAGTTTCTGGAAGAACGCCGTCCAGAATCCGTTCTACCGGCCGGTCAAGCAGCAGCTTACAGTGCGCTTGGACGCCGACGTGGTGGCCTGGCTTCGCCACCACGGCAAGGGCTATCAGACCAGGCTCAATCGCGTGCTTCGGGAAGCGATGCTGGAGGAACTGAAGGGAGGGGCATGAGGGATTCACGAGTGCTGCACGGAACTCTCACACCCTATTCGGCACCCGATCGCGCAGAAGCTCTTTGGCCTTGGAATGCCCCTGCTCCGCAGCGCATCAGCCAGAGCGTGGCCCATCGACGGTTGCCCCGTGTCGAGGCAATATCCCACTTGATTCCGATAGAAGGCGTCGCCTTCCCGAGCCAGTTTGAGTAACGTTGGAAGGCACGAATTTTTGAGCCGCCCACTCACGCGCTGAGCGTTTCGACCGACGCCCCTTGCGCCAGGCGGTTCAGCTTCACGTAGTCCTTCTTGCCGCTGCCCAGGCAGGGGATTTCCAGTAAGTGGACGATGCGCCGCGGGATGGCCAGCTCGGGCGCGCCCAGGCCGTGAGCCGCGCGCTGCAACTGCTCGCGCGTCAGGTGCGGGTCTTCGGTGAAGAGCACGATGGTCTCGCCACGGCCGGGCTCGCGGATCGCTGCCGAAGCGTGTTGGAACTCGGACGAGGCCGTCAGCGCGATGCGCTCCACCAGCTCGAGCGACACCATCTCGCCGGCCACCTTGGCGAAGCGTTTCACGCGGCCCAGGATGGTGACGAATCCGTCTTCGTCCACCGAGGCCACGTCGCCCGTGTTGTACCACCCCTCCCCGAAGATCGAGCTGACCGGCACGACCTCTCCGGTCTCCTCCGAGAGATACCCCTGCATGACGTTCGGCCCGCGCACGTGCAGCAGACCGCCGCGCTCGATGCCGGGCACCGGCTCGACCCGCCATTCGACGCCGGGGAACAGCTCGCCCACCGTGCCCGTCCGCGACGCCATAGGCGTATTCACGGAGAGCACGGGCGAGGTCTCCGTGACGCCGTAGCCTTCGAGAATGCGGATGCCGAATTTATCGATGTAGAGCCGCCGCACGTCGTCCTGCAGCTTCTCCGCGCCGGCCACCACCAGCCACAGGCTGCGGAAATCCACCGGGTTGGCGTACTTGGCGTAGTTCCAGAGGAAGGTGCTGGAGGCGAACAGCACCGTGCAGTCGCGGTCGTAAATCAGCTCCGGGATCACGCGATAGTGCAGCGGCGAAGTGTAGAGGAACGTGCGCGAGCCGCTCAGCAGCGGCAGGAAGATGCCCACCGTCAGGCCGAACATGTGGAACAGCGGCAGCGCGCTCATCAGCTTGTCCTTGGGCGCGAACTCGATCACCGTGAGACACTGCGCTACGTTGGCCAGCAGGGCGTCATGGCTCGTGGCGACGCCTTTGGGCGCGCCTTCCGAGCCGGAGGTGAATACGATTACGGCGGTGTCTTCGGGGCGGCCCGGCCGCGCCGCGAGGCCCGGGAACCACTGCGCCCACAGCAGCAGCCACAGCTTGCTCCCCAGGCCGAACTGGCTGCGCAGATCCTCCAGGCACACCACCCGCACGTCGCCCAGTTGCTCGACCACAGGGCCCAGGCCGGCCTTCTCGAGGAACGCACGCGACGTGATCACGAGGCGCACGCCGGCCACCCTGCAGGCGGCGCGCAGGGCATCGGCGCCGGCCGTGTAGTTCAGCATGGTGGGCACGCGCCGCGTCGCGAACATGCCGAACAGCAGCGCCGCCGTCGTCGAGACGTTGGGGAGCAGCACTCCCACGTGCTCGTCCTGGGCCGTCATCTTCGAGACCAGCCGGCCCAGTGCGAGCGAACCGCGCACCAGCTGCCGATAGGTCTGCGGCTGCTGGCGAATGTCCTCGATGATGTCGCGCCGCCAGCCGTGGAGCCGCGCCGCATCGAGCAGCGCCGGGAAGAGCGTGTTCGGCCGGCGGGAGGCGAAGGCGGTCTCCTGCATCAGGCGGCGCAATGCCGTGGTTTCCAGGCGACGGCGCGTCTTCGCCTTCGGGGCGTCGGCTTCGGGAATGGTCACCGGCGGGCAGATGGTGATGGTGATGCGGGGGAAGAGCCGGCGCGGGAAATCGCCCTTCATGCGGCTGAAGACCGAGTACACGGCGCCGTCGATATGCACGGGGACCACGGTTGCGCCGGTCTTCGCCGCCACGAACGCCGGGCCTTCGTAGATCTTCATCATCGAGCCGGTCACCGTCACCCGGCCTTCGGGAAATATGAGGACCGGCCGGCCCCGCTCGATCAGCTCGATCACGGTCTTCATCGCCAGAGGGTGGCCCGTCTCCACCACCAAGTGCTCGAACAGGCGCATGCCCGTACGCACGAACCAGTGGCGGACGATCGTGCTGTGGAGCACCGGGACCGGGATCCTCGGCAGAAAGGCGCCCAACAGAATGCCATCCAGCAGCGACTGGTGGTTGGAGACGATCAGAAGGCGGTCGTGAGCCGCCATGACACCGCGCACCTCGACCCGGAACCACACGCGCAGTACCAATCGCACCACGAAGCGGAGGAGGACGCGGATCAGCGGCACAGCACTCCACATTATAAGCGCGCCTGGGCGACGCGCAAGTCCGAAAATATACCGAGGCGGGTCTGGAGACCCGCTGCAGGCGTGGACGCTTGCCCCACGATCTTAGGGCGCGAAATATCCGTTGATGTCCAAAATCACCTGCGTCGGGTTGGTGACGTACAGGCTGATCGCCCCATTGGTTCCCGCAGGCACGATCGCCGCGTTGGCCACCACCGAGCCGTCAAACGAGTTGAGCGTTGAAACCAGCGGCCGCCCCGATCCCGTTGGCCAGGCGGTCAGGTAGGAGAGTATGCCGTCCGGCACAACCGTGACGTTCATCGAATACGCCGCCGCCGTCGCCGGAATGCCGCACGCGCCGGCTGGAACCGTGAAGGAGCGCGTCGTCTGCGCTGCCATTTCCGGACCGCCGAAATCGCCGTTGGGGTTCCGCGTATCGGCCACCCGGCACGGCGTCACCGGGTAGAAGAAGAGAGCGCCCGGGCCCCCTGGCTGACCGAAGTAGCCGTTGATGTCCAGGATCACGTTGGTCGGGTCGGAGACGAAGACCGAGATCGACTCGTTGGTCCCCGCGGGAACGAGCGCGGCATTGGCCACCACCTTGCCGGTCCACGAGTTCAGCGTCGAGACATTCGCCTTCGGCTCGCCGGTCGGCCAGGTGGTCAGATAGCCCAAATACCCCGCGGGCACCACGGTCACGTTCAGCGAGTACGCTTTCGCCGAGGCGGGAACAGCGCACGGGCTCACCGGAATCGGGAAGTCCCGTGTCAGGCCGCTGGTCATGGATGGCCCACCGAACTGGCCCGTGGCCCCCCGCGTGTCGGCCACGCGACACGGCGTCGCGGGATAAAACGAGTACGAAGTCACCGGGCTATCCGGCGAATCGAAGTAGCCGTTGATGTCGAGGATGACGTCGGTCGCATTGGTGACGTACACGCTCACCGCCCCGTTCGCTCCCGCCGGTACGATAGCGGCGTTCGCCACCACGTTGCCGGAGAACGCGTTCAGCGTCGAAACAAAAGCCCGAGGCAGCCCGGTGGGCCACAGCGTCAGGAAGGGCAGCGGTCCTTTCGGCACCACCGTCACGTTCAGAGAGTATGCCTGGGCGGTCGCCGGGATGCCGCAGCCGCTCTGCGGAATCGTGAATGACCGGAAGGAGTCGTCCGTCATTGTCGGCCCGCCGAACGCCCCGTTGGCCTGGCGCGTATCCACAACCCGGCAAGGAGTCACCGGCACGAAGCGGAG
>DATNLV010000051.1:0-3124 GCA_035602665.1 Bryobacteraceae bacterium
TCTTGGCGCGAACCTGGAAGGGTATGGGTGCGCCGGGCTGAACCACGTGGAATACGGGCTGGTCATGCAGGAGCTCGAGCGCGGGGATTCTGGGCTGCGCAGCTTCGTCTCGGTGCAGGGCGCGCTGGTGATGTTTCCGATCCGCACGTTCGGTTCGGAAGAACAGAAGCAGCGGTGGCTGCCTCGGCTGCAATCGGGCGAGGCGATCGGATGCTTCGGGCTGACCGAGCCGGATTTTGGTTCGAATCCAGCGGGTATGCGGACGCGGGCGCGGCGCGAGGGCGACGGCTGGGTGCTCAACGGCGAGAAGACCTGGATCACCAACGGCACGGCGGCCAGCGTGGCCGTGGTCTGGGCGCGGGCCGAGGACGGGATTCGCGGCTTCCTGGTGGAGCGGGGCACGCCGGGCTTCACGAGCTCGGATATTCACGGGAAATGGTCCATGCGCGCGTCGGTGACGTCGAGCCTGTCGCTGGTGGATTGCCGCGTTCCGGATGCCAACATGCTGCCGGGGGCGAAGGGGCTGAAGAGCCCGCTGATGTGCCTGACGCAGGCGCGCTTTGGAATCGGGTGGGGCGTGCTGGGCGCGGCGATGGATTGTTACGAAACCGCGCGGCAGTACGCGATCCTGCGGAAGCAGTTCGACGACCGGCCGATCGCGTCGCACCAGATGGTGCAGGAGAAGCTGGCCTGGATGATCACCGAGATCACCAAGGCGCAACTGCTGGCGGTGCAGGTGGGGCGGCTGAAGGACCAGGGCAAGGCCGAGCCGGCGCACATCTCGATGCTCAAGCGGAACAACACGGCCATAGCGCTCGATTGCGCGCGGCTGAGCCGCGATCTGCTGGGGGCCAACGGCATCACGGACGAGTATCCGATCATGCGGCACATGTGCAACCTGGAGACGGTGAAGACGTACGAGGGCACGGACCACATACACGCGCTGGTGATCGGGGAGCGGGTGACGGGGATTGCGGCGTACAAATAAGGGCCGCCTGCGGCGGCCGCTCGTGGCTCGTGGCCCGTTGATCCTGCGCGCGAGTTGTGCTGCTTCGCGAGCCCGGCTCTATCGACTGGCAACGAGCGGCCTTTCATGATCGGCAGGAGCGTCTCCCACTAGCTCGTCTTGAGGAAACTGGGCAGCGGTGGCCGGAGGATTGGTGCGGAGATGCCCAGGCCAAGTTTGGCCGCTCCCCGACCCGGACGAGCCGGCGGGTGGGGCATCTCGCAAAGCAGCGTCCAGAAGATTGATGGCCGCCGATGAACGCCGATGAACGCCGATCGGATTCAAGAGCCACCGACGTGTTACAAGCTCGTAGGTACTCACGGGAGCGGTCGGAAAGGAATTGTTGACAAAATCTTTACGAATAGCTTGATATTCGGCAATGTTTGCGCGCCCGTTCCGGAGTAAATGTGATGCGTGCAGCCTGCGGCTGCCCCAAGGAGCGAACGCGATGAACAAAACCCTCTCTTTGCTTATGGGCCTTTGCCTGGCGGCGGCGGCTCACGCGCAAACGTCCATCCATGAGCTGTACGGCTTTACGTGCGGGCCGATGACGACCGGGTATTTCTGCCCTCAAGGCGCCGAACCCGACGCGATCATCCAGGCTTCGGACGGGAAACTCTACGGCGTGACCGCGACAAGTTACGCCGCGCATGGCACCTCGGTGGTGGCCGGCGGCGGGACCATTTTCACGATCACCCCAGCCGGGCAGTTGACGGTGCTGTACACCTTCCCGAGGGACTCGAAGACGGGGATGTTCGACAATGGAGGCGATCCGAGCTCGATCGCGGAAGGTAGCGACGGACTGCTTTACGGCGTCGCGTCGGACGGTGGCACCACTTCCGCCAGTTCGGGGACGTTGTGGAGAATCCATAAGGACGGCACCGGTTTTCAGGTGCTCGAACGCTATTGCACCACCTGCACCACCGGAAGCTTTCCGAACTACATCCTCGCGGCAAAGGACGGCAATCTGTATGGCACCACGGGTTATGGCGGAAGTTCCACCTGCCAGGGGCTGGGCTGTGGCGTGGTTTTCCGTTTGACCACGGGAGGCGCCTACACGGTTCTGCACTCGTTCAACGGGACGAGCGACACCCAGTACCCGGTGGGGCTGACGCAGGCGACGGATGGGAACTTCTACGTCGCTACGGGATTCGAGGGCGGCGGCGGCCTGTTCCGGGTCACCCCTTCCGGCAGCTTCACGACGCTCCATGTTTTCGGCAGTTCCACGTACGCGCTGGCGCCTCTGACGCAGGACTCGAACGGTCTGCTTTACGGGTTCTCGCACGTGACCAGCGGCGCGACGATCGAGTTCTTCTCCCTCAGTCTGGGCGGAGTGGTCAACAACATCGAGTCGATCACGCAACCGCTGTTCAAACAGTACGGCATTGGCAAGCTGCTGCAGGCGACGGACGGCAATCTGTGGACTTCGGCGGCGGTGGGCGGGGCCGGCTATGGGCGGGTGTTCTCCATCACGCCCACGGGCACGATCGTGGACAGTCTCAATTTCGCCAACACGGTGGGGAGTTTCCCTACGGGCGGGCTGATCCAGGCCCTGGACGGCACGCTCTATGGAACGACGACCCAACTGGGAACGGCTCCGGGCGGGGGGTTCTCGTTCGGGGTGATCTATACGATATCGGGTCTGCCGGCGAAGTGAAGCCGCGTTCAGAAGATCTATGGCCGCCGAACGCCGATGAACGCCGATGGGATTCAAACGACAAGAAGTTCGAGGCGATTTCGGACTCCAGCCAAGCGCCCGCCAGCATTGGCGCAAAACGTGGCGTCCCCAAGAATCCTCTCAGAACACGGCGCGTTTCAACCTTGTAGGCACTCACGGCCGCGGTCCGGTGCTGGCGCGGCGGAGGGCGGCTGGCAAATGCGGTTTTCCATGATAAAATGAGGGCATCACTGAGAAAGGAGGTGGTCCAGCAAAATGCAATCTGACTGTACTAGACCTTGTGAGGTGGCCGACTGCTGAGTCGACTGTTCTAACGTAGCCGGCTTCGAATCCAGTGGCGAGGCCCAGTTCCTGTGGACCGGCCCCTCACTAAAGGTTCGCAATCGTCGATGAGCCTCAGGGTTCATCCGACGGCTACCTTCGAGCCCCCGCCTGAGCCT
>DATNLV010000055.1:0-11276 GCA_035602665.1 Bryobacteraceae bacterium
CATGGAGGAACAGAGGATGCTTACAGAGGCGGAGGCACGGCGGTTTGCGAAAGATTGGGTGCTCGCGTGGAACTCACACGATCTGGACGCCATCCTGGCTCACTACGGATCGGATGTCATCTTGACTTCACCCGTAGCAGCGCGGCTGTTGAGCGACCCATCGGGCACGGTGACGGGCAGGGAGGCGCTGCGGAGTTACTTCCAGCGAGGGCTTGAAGCGTACCCCGACTTAGCCTTCGGGTTGCTGGATGTGATGTGGGGCCTTTCGAGCGTGGTCCTTTACTACGTGAATCAGAAAGGTACAAAGAGCGGCGAGTTTATGGAGTTCGATGTTAGTGGAAAGGTGATTCGAGTCGTCGCGAATTACGGCGGATGAGTCAGCACCCCCCGCTGCAGGCGTGGGCGCCTGCCCCACACTAAGCGGCGCGGCGCATTTTCCAGTAGGCCGAACCTACAAAAAGAAGCCCCAGCAGCATCGGGTAACCAGGCTCCGGAACCGTGCTGAACGGCACGTCCACGACTTTCACGAAGGAGGGGAAATCCTGGGGAATATTCACGGTGCCGCTGAAGACGCTATTGTTGTCGTTCTCGAATCCTGAGTTGGTGGCGTTGTCCAGGACCAGTTTGTCGAACGTGAAGCCGCTGGCCACAAGGTTCACGTAGGCGAACGGCTCGGCGTTGTCCTGCCCACTGAATTGGCCCGTGTTCGGGTTGCCATAGTAGGCCGAGGTCTGGTACGTGGTCCCGTTCAGCGCGATGAGCGGGTTGTTCGCCAGCAAGGAAGTAATATCGCTGGTCGAGAACTGTGCCACGAGGACGCCCTTGCTGTATACCGAGATACGGTTGGCGGCGTCGCCTGCCGACCACCAGAAACCGAAGTAGTCGGCCGGAGTGTTCAGGGTCAGTGTGACGCTGGTCGAATCGCCGCCCTGGCGGCTCCCGACATACATGTAGTCGCTGTTACCGGCTCCGCCGTACTGATCGGCCGCGATTACCCCAATTCTCGACGTGTTGCCCACGTAGGTGCCGATCGGCGACGCGAAACCCGCGGAGTTGATCAACGTCAGCAGCGGCAGTTCGTCAAACGTTTCCGTGACCACTCCCGGGATCACGCTCTGCATCTGTCCAGGAGGGGAAAGGTAGGCGGTAAGGGAGGCTGCCTGCGCTATCCCGAGGGTACAAAGAACGGCCAGCGCGGAACGAGGGAAGAGAGCCATAGAGTGTTAGGTTAGCGGGATGGAGCCCTCTATGTCGAGGAAAAGGAGTCAGCGCTGAAGCCGACAACGTACCAGTCAGGGTCAATCACGTACTAGTCCTGGCAGCGTGGTACAGCGGGTACTCCACAAGTCCGGCTCGAGGCACCTCGCCGGGTCAGGGCATCCAAGTGATACATTCAAGGCAGGCGACGGCAGCGCTGCGGGGCGCGCGGCCTGCGTCAAATCAAAGAACCAGGGGATGCATCATGACAAGGCTTTGGGCAACCTGCTGCCTGTGTGCCGCCACAGTGGCCGCGGCGCCGCCGGCGCGCGTGGCGATTCATGCCGGGCGGCTGCTGGACCCACGGACGGGGAATTACGCCACCGATGTTTTCATCCTCGTGGAAGGAGACAGGATCGCGAGCGTGGGTGCTTCGGCGCCCGCTGGCGTGAGCGTAATCGACCTCGCGTCCGAGACCGTGCTTCCGGGACTGACGGATTGTCACGTGCACATGCTCGGCAATCCGAAAGACGAGACCGCCACCGGGGGCCTGCGCATGTCGTCGCCGAAGGCCGCGCTGTGGGGCTACCGCAACCTTCAAACCTGGCTCGATCACGGTTTCACCTCGCTGCGAGATGCCGGAGAAAGCGACCTGGCCTACGGTCAACTGGCGCTGCGCGATGCCATCAAAGAAGGACTCATTCGCGGGCCGCGGATCGTTTCGGCGGGCAACTTCGTCAGCGTCACCGGAGGCCACGGCGATTCCGACGTCCTGGCGCCCGACCAGGCTCTGGCGCGGCGTCCGAACCTGGCGGATACGGTGGACCAGGTCAGCCAAGCCGTCCGGCACGACCTGAAGTATGGCGCCGACTGGATCAAGCTGATGGCCACCGGCGGCGTCATGGACCCGCTGAGCGATTTTAACGTGCAGGAGCTGAGCGAAGCGCAGATGGCCCGCGCCGTCGAGGTGGCGCACCGGGCCGGGAAGCGTGTGATGGCGCATGCCGAAGGCGCCGAGGGCATCAAGGCGGCCGTTCGGGCCGGCGTCGATTCCATTGAGCACGGCACGATGATGGACGAAGAAGGAGCCGCGTTGATGGAGCAGCACGGGACGTGGCTCGACCCGACTCTTTACACGTTCCAGCACGGAGTGGAGAAGGGCACCTCGCTCGGCGCCGATCCGGTTTCGGTGGCGAAGGGCGAAGCGATTCTCAAGGCCCAGCAGCCGGCCTTCGAGCGCGCTCTCAAGCACCACATCGGAATCGTCTACGGCACGGACGAGGATCCCGATTTTTCATCGAAGGAATTTGGAGCGCTGGTGCGCGGCGGGCTTTCCCCCTTGGGAGCGATCCAGGCCGCCACGGTGAACGCGGCCGCGTTGCTCGGGACTACCCAGAGCACGGGGACGGTCGAGACGGGCAAGTATGCCGACATCATCGCCGTCGCCGGCGATCCGCTCAAGGACATTGGGGTGATGGAGCATGTCACGTTCGTGATGAAGGGCGGCGAGGTCGTCAAGAACGAGGTCCACGCGGGGAAATGACGGCGACGCGCACGCTCGAGCAGCTGCTCCAGGCCTATCCCAGCGATGTGCGGGAAGTCTTCTCCGCCGCGAGAGCCCTGATTCGCCGGCTGCTGCCAGAAGTGGAGGAGACGGTCGATGGCTCGGCGCCGGTGGTGGGGTACGGCTACGGCCCCGGCTACCGCGGCGTGGTGTGCACGCTGATCCTGAGCAAGGCCGGAGTGAAGCTGGGGCTGGCGCGCGGCGGCGAGCTGGCGGACCCGCGCAGCCTCCTCGAAGGCAGCGGCAAGGTTCACCGGTACGTGGCACTGCGTGCGCCGGCGGATGTTCGCAAGGCGGGTGTGAGCCAGTTGGTCAAAGCGGCTTACGCGGCGTGGAGGGAGCGGAGCGCGGCACGCTAGACGCCGACGCTCTCCAGCCGTTCCCGGAAGTACTCCTTCCAGGTCTCAGGCAATGCCGCAACCCGCAGGGCCTGTTGCAGCGTGGTAACGTCAGCGCCATTCCACCGCTTTTCCGCGTACAGACGAGTGATTTCCGAGACGGGGACGGCGTTGGGGTCGAGGGAAATCGTCTTGATCTCATCGCCGGCTCCGACTTCGCCCTCTCGCGCGACCCCCAGGTAGAAACCCGTCCGCCGTGCCGCGAAGAATCGCTTCACCATGTCGGCCGATTGAAACCTGATCCCAAGTTTGTAGCAAGGGAGTCGAGGCTGCGTCACCACCACCTCGGCGGAACCGACAGCGAATCGATCGCCAAGATGGACCGAGTCTTCGAGCAGGCCTTCGGTGGTGAAGTTCTCTCCAAAGACGCCCAGCGGCAGTTCGTGGCCGGGCAACTCCGGGCGCCAGTAATCGTAGTGTTCGAGCGGGTAGCAGTAGACGGCCTTGTGCTCGCCTCCGTGGACGGTGAGATCCGCCTGCCCGTCGCCGTCGAGATTGAGCGTCCGCAAAGCGACGCGGCCGTCGACAGGCTGCTTATAGATGCCCGTGCTCACGGTCATACCCCGCCAGCGCACGTCGCGGGGTAGTCCGACGTTCAACGAGACCACCTTCGTGGCCGTCATTGCAGGCTGCCGGTGCGGGTCTGCGGACCCGGCTGCCCCACCGTGCGGGGCACGCCAGGGTCCCCCGTGATGAGCCGCGCGCCGCGATTGTAAGTGAAGTAAGCGAATCCCCAGCGGATGAAAACGATCAGGCGGTTCTGGAAGCCCACCAGGTACATCAGGTGCACGAAGAGCCAGAGCAGCCACGCCACGATTCCCGTGAAGTGGAAATGTGGGAACTGCGCCACGCCGGCCCCGCGGCCGATGACCGCGAGGGTGCCCTTGTCGAAGTAGTGGAAAGGCTCGTCGGGAAGGCCTTTGAGGCGGCGGGCGATGGTTCGCGCCGCATAGTTCCCCATCTGAATTGCGACCGGAGCGACACCGGGCAGAGTGACGTCATCGGCGGTTACGAAATGCGCCATGTCGCCGACGACGAAGATCTCGGGGCGGCCGGGAATATTGCAGTGCTCGTCCACCATGACGCGGCCGCCGCGGTCGAGTTCGGCTCCGGCGTGCTCCTTGAGCCGGAGCGAGAGGTCCGACGTCCGGACGCCGGCGGCCCATAGCACGGTGCGCGCCGCGATGAAACCCTCGCCCGCGGTGGATTGAATGTTGACGCCCTGTTCCGTTATGCCGTTCACGCGAACTCCGGTGCGTGTGCGGACGCCCAGCCGCACCAGGGAGCGCTCGGCGGCCGGCGAGAGTTGCGCGTCGAAAGTTTCCAGAACACGGTCCGTGCCTTCGAGGAGGATGACCTGCGCCTCGCTGGGCCGGATGGAGCGGAACTCGGAGCGCAGGACGTCGTTGGCGATCTCGCCCAGGGCGCCGGCCAGCTCGACGCCGGTGGGCCCGGCGCCGACAATCACGAAAGTGAGCCAGGCGCGGCGGGCTTCAGGGTCCGTTTCGCGCTCCGCCGCCTCGAAGGCATAGTAGATCTTGTGGCGTATGCGCGTTGCGTCTTCGATGCTCTTGAGGCCG
This sequence comes from Bryobacteraceae bacterium, assembly GCA_035602665.1. Lineage (GTDB taxonomy): Bacteria > Acidobacteriota > Terriglobia > Bryobacterales > Bryobacteraceae > DASWZN01. The sequence continues at coordinate 4,740 of DATNLV010000055.1, forward strand.
GGCGCCACGCGGGCCCATTCGTCGTGCCCGTAGTAGAAATTCTGCGCGCCGGCGGCTATGATCAGCGAATCGTAGAAATGGCGGGTGCCGTCGTCGAGCGCGAGCCAGCGCTCGTCGGCGTTCAGATCGACGACCGCGCCCAGCAGCACGCGCGTGTTCCCCTGGCGGCCCAGCACCGCCCGCAGCGGCGCTGCGATCTCTCCGGGCGATAGCGCGCCCGTCGCGACCTGGTAGAGCAGCGGTTGGAACAGGTGGAAATTGCGGCGGTCGATGAGCAGGACGTCGGCCGGCGCCTTGCGCAGCGCCTTGGCCGCATACAGGCCGCCGAAGCCCCCTCCGACAATGGCGACGCGATGCATACTCCTGCTTCCAGCTTAAGGTAATTTGGAGACGGCGACGGAGGCAGGTTAAGGAGGTCCGATGAGCATCGAATTGGCGCGCAGTATTCTGCTGTGGTGCACGGTGATCAACTATGCGGTGCTGACGATCTGGTTCCTGGCGTACGTGCTGGCGCACGGCTGGCTGTGCCGGCTCTGGGCCGGGTGGTTCCACTTGACGGAGGAACAAATCGACTCCATGACGTTCGGCGTAATGGCGCTGTACAAGGTGGGGGTTCTGCTGTTCAACCTGGTTCCGTGCGTGGCGCTGTATATCGTGAGATGAACGGCCCGTTCACTCACGGTCGGGGTTCGGTGCTGAGGGCCGCGAGGATGCGGGCGGCGGGTTCTTTGCCGTTCGCCGACCGGGCCGACGCAGGTGGGCTCCGACGCGTGGGTAATCGACAACGGCTCGGCCTACTGCAGCGAAGGGCGAAGGGAATCAGTCAGCGTTGTCGCGACGCGTTCCAGGGTCGTCGCCATGGGGATGGCAGTTAGCCACAGATCAACGGACCTTGAGCCGGCGGCGACAGTAGCCCGATGAAACAACCGGCCGCGCTCGCGCAATGAGTCCCAGCTCTCCGATGAACATGGATAAGCCAAGCACGCGATGACCTTTGGCGTGCGTGCCAGGTTCGCATAGGCCAACGTCTGGAGCAGATCGGCGCGATGCTGCTGCCGCAGCTCATCCTCGAGATTCGACCAGGTCTGCCGCTGAAACTCCTCCCAGTGCCGTTTATACTTAGCGTCCACGATCAGGGTGACCGCGTCCCACTCTAGCCAGATGTCCGGCACCAGCGATTTCTGGGAACCCAGATAGGGTGGCTCCCAGGTGATGGGGCAAGTCGTCTCGTGTTTTCGGCCGACTTTCATCTGCCCGCCAGTGCGTTGGGCGACGACGCGGAAGATGGTTTCGGCCCATGCTTCAAAGAACTGATCCATCGGCATGGTCCAGGGGATGCCCTCGAGGTCGCTCAGACCCGCCAAGCCGCGTTCTTCGACGGTCCACTCGATTGCCTGGAGTCCACCGACAAACTGCTCGGTCCGCATCGGCCGCCGCAGCCATGCTCCAAATACGGTCGCGGACGGCACGTAAGTTGGAACGGCTTGCACCCGCTGAAGCAACTGCTGGGCAAGTTCGATCAGCCGGTGCACAAAAGCCCCGTGCTCCTTCTGGGTTTCCAGGGCCCGCAGTTGGCGCTCGACGGCAAAGCGAATGGCGCCCTTGAGAAACCGATCGTCGCGAAGGTCCGGAAACGTGCAAGGCACGGAAAGGATCCGAGCGGCGGGAAGGCTCCGTACTGCGTATTCGGACCAGTGGATGGTGCCACGCGGCGCCCGACGCACTTCGCGCACAAGTTCAAATCGCCGATCGAGACAGTCGAGCAGTCCCTTGAGCCGCACAAGGATCATGAATGACAGTACCCAGACAGGAACCCGCCGCTCAGACCGGTGTAATAGCGGCAGCCGAAGGGGTGTGGGGCATATCCGCCAGCCCATTTCAGCCAGCATCGGTCCAATTCCCGGCCAAGGGAATCTCGGCTGGATCACCAATCCGTAATCTGGACGGGCGGTAGTCGGAGAGATCAGGGGGATGGCGCCGACCGCACTACCAGACTCGATTTGAAGGCGCACCTCGCTGCCGTCGTAGTCCCGTGTAACGCGCACATCAAGAAGGGAAAGCAGCGAGCGGTTCTGAGTGACAAACTGCTCCGCCATCCTTGCCGCCTGCGGTTGAGGGTCACGCAACCCCCGCAGACCGAAGAAATCGATCGCTGAGCGGCGTGCAGTGGAATGGTCCTCCAGCTCAAGGCAGACCTCGTTCGCTCGCGGCGGCGCGAGTAAGGTCCCGGGTCTCTGGTGGTGTCGGCCGTGGCGACGCGTCACAGGCCCCGCAATTCCTGCAGGAAGGCCCGAATCGGCTCCGCGAAGCCGCCGACGTAGCCTTGCGCCAGGTATTCCTCCAGCAAGGGAGCGAGATTCACTAAGAGGCTCTGCTTTGCCTTGCTCTCTTGAGGTTCCAAGAAGTAGGAGTGGCCCGGTACAAGGGGGAAAGCATCATCTGTGGCGTGCTCAATGAAGATGGAAACCAATTCGCGGAACGCCTTCTGCGTTGTGGCGGATCCGTGCGCCTCGACCACACTCATGCTGGGCCACAGGGAGACGAACGCGAAACGTCGCCGGAGCGCAATGTCGACAATGGCGATACTCCGGTCCGCACTGTTCATCGTGCCCAAGATGTGCAAGTTTTTCGGCAGGAAGAACGTGCGATGAAACGGCTCTCCGAAGTCGTACGGCAAGTCGATCTTCCGATCTTCGGCGCTCGGCTCTAGCAAGAAGATCGCTTCGCCCAGGATCTTCCCAAGGTCGGCACGGTTGATCTCATCGATGTGCAACAGATAGCCGTGCGATGGGTCCCTTGATGCCTGGTCGGCGACTTCCATCAGGCAGCCCCTGGTCGGCGTGAAGCGTAAACCTAGTTCACCGGCCGTGTTGGCCGGCGCCAAACCGCCAATGAAGTTCTCGTAGGTGGTGTTCGGGTGAAACTGGATGGTCCGCCCGCGTCCCTGATACTCATCTTTCAGCAGGTCCGTAGCCATCATCGTCTTGCCCGTTCCGGGGGGTCCCTGAACAATGACATAACGCCTCTCGGCGAGAAGGGCGGCGGCTTCTTCTCGTTGCACGTGCGGCATCAGATGCTCGAACCACCCATTTCGAATCGATTGGCAATTAGCCTGACAACTCGCGATTGGCTGATGATCACGCTCCTCGAAAAGAAGGTCCAGGAACGCGGTGATTGCGGATTCGGTACCGCCATGATCGGCTGTGGGGCAATAGAGCGCGTACATTTCTTTGCCATACCGGTCAAAGACGCTCTTGTAGATCGGCCATCGTCTCCGCATGACGTCGGGCACCGTGAGGTCGGTACGAGTCGGGTCCTGCTTCGCCCATGCCACCAAGCTGCCACCGCCATATTTCTGATTCAGCCACGAACAAATCGCCCGGACTTTTCGGGCGTGACCGGGCCGCCCCAGGATTGCCTCGTCGGGGGTGAGGCCCTGGGTTCCAACCACCATCCCAATCAGGGAAGGGCCGTCCGACACGGGGAAAATCACAAACGAGAGCCCGCTATAAGGGCCTGAGGGCGGATTGGAGGGGTGGATATAGGCAGCGAACGGAACGCCAGAATCCGGGCTTATCTCTGGCGCGCGTAACGTGACTTCCTTCGCGGCTGACTTGGGGTACCGCCCGTCCGGACTGCCAAAGAGCGCTTCGAATGCCGTCTTGTTGCGGGCTGTCCAGGATTCCGAAGAGGATTCGTGAACGATGTCGACGAGATCTGCGATTCCCATTGGCCTCCAATTGAACTGGGCAATCGAGATGCTATCACACGTGGCGCTCTCCCTATTTCACCCCTGCCCCAGCTCCGCCAGAATCCGCCCCGCCGCTTCCTTGCCGCGGTCGCCGATCTCGCCGACCGGGCCGACGCAGCTGGGGCAGCCGGATTCACAGGGGCAAGCGCGCAGCAGCTCGGCTGCGTGCGCGATCAGCTTGCCCACCATCTTGAAGAGCGGCGCGCTTTGGCCGATGCCTCCGGCGTAGGAATCGTACAGATACAAGTCGGGCTGCCAGATGGTGAGGCCGCTCGCAATGTTCTCCCCGAACGACACGCCCAGATCGCGCGGGTCGGCCATCAGCAGGAACGCCGCCGCCGTGCGCAGCACGTTGCCGAGACCGGTCAATCCGTTCTGTTTCTCCGTCGGACCCAAGTCCGGGAACAGCGCCATGAAGCTCTCGGGGAACGTCAGCCAGAACGCGGTGGTGTGCATTTCCTGCTCGGGCATCGACAGGTTGCCCGCGCCCACGTTTTCGTTGGTGTAGAACTTGATCTTCTTGAAGCCGACGATCTGCCGGTTCACGCGCACGTCGCCGTGGGCCGCGCGCGCGCCCGCCAGCGGCGCGGTGTCGAACTCCTCGAGCACCTTGACCTGCGTGTAGTCGATGGCGTCGGTGTAGTAATCGCTCTCGACCCGGCGAACGTAGGCCTTCCGCCCCTCGTAATCGAACTTCTCCACTTGGTACTGGCGCGCTTCGTGCAGATAGATGGCCTTCTCGTGCAGCGTAGTGAGCGCGGAGGGGAAATCGACTTCCGCGATCACCTGCGGCTCGCCCGTGGTATCCACCACCACGAAGTTGTCGCTGGTGATGGAGCGCAGGCTGATGGCGTCGGCCGGGTAGGTGTCGGAGGTCCAGTGCCAGGCGCCGGCGGAGTGGTGCAGCAGGCCCAGCTCATCGAGGAACGTGCAGAGCTCGGCGGTATCGTGGCGGCCGAACTTCTCGCCGTCGCGGATGGGCAGTTCGAAGGCGGCGCACTTCAGGTGGTTGATGAGGATCTCGACGTTGTCCGGGTTGATGTGCGCCTGCTCGGGTGAGGAGCCGAAGAAGTAGTCGGGATGCTCGATGATGTATTGGTCGAGCGGCGCGCTCGAAGCCACCAGCACCGCGGCCGAGGTCGATTGGCGCCGGCCGGAGCGACCCGCGCGCTGCCAGGTGGAGGCGATGGTGCCCGGGTAGCCGGCCATCACCACGGCGTCGAGCGAGCCGATGTCGATTCCCAGTTCGAGCGCGTTGGTGGCCACCACGCAGCGGACATCGGCCTCGCGCAGCTTGCGCTCAATCTCGCGGCGCTCGCGCGGAAGGTATCCGCCGCGGTAGCCGCGCACGGCATCCGGGCCGGCGGGCAGGCGCGAGGCGGCGTCCTTCAGATACGTGACCAGGACCTCCGTGGCCAGGCGGTTGTTGGCGAAGACCAGGGTCTGCAGGCGGTTCTCCAGGAACTCCAGCGCGACGCGCTTCGATTCCTGCAGGTAGCTGCGGCGGATGCCGAGCGCGCGGTTCACATAGGGCGGGTTATAGAAGATGAAATACTTCTCGCCCGAGGGCGCGCCGTTGCGCGCGACCAGCTCGAACGGCTCGCCCGCCAGCGCTTCGGCCAGCTCGCGCGGATTGGCGATGGTGGCGGAGGAACAGATGAACTGCGGCTTCGAGCCATAGAACTCGCAGATGCGCTTCAGGCGGCGGACGACGTTGGCTACGTGGCTGCCGTAGACTCCGCGGCAGTAGTGCAGCTCGTCGATGATGAAGTAGCGCAGGTTCTCGAACAGCTTGGCCCACTTGGTGTGATGCGGCAGGATGCCGGCGTGCAGCATGTCGGGATTGGTGAGGACGATGTTGGCGCGCTCGCGGATGGCTTTGCGGGCGTCCTGCGGCGTGTCGCCGTCGTAGGTGAAGGCGCGCAGATCGGAGCCCGCGGCGTCGAGCGCCTGCTGCATCTCGTGGAGCTGGTCTTCGGCCAGCGCCTTCGTGGGGAACAGGTAGATGGCGCGGGCGCCGGGGTCGTCCATCAGGCGGTTCAGCACCGGCAGGTTGTAGCAGAGAGTCTTGCCGCTGGCCGTCGGCGTAACCACCACAGTGTTCTTTCCGGCGGCGACCAGGTCGAACGCCGCGGCCTGGTGGCTGTAGAGCCGCGTGACGCCCTGGCGCGCGAGCGCCTCGCGCAGCTTGGGGTGGACCGCGTCGGGCACGGGCGCGTAGTCGCCAGCCGCGGCAGGCTGGTAGTGGATCGCGCGGATGACGGAATCGGGCTTCAGACGGAGGTTCTCGAAGCGCGCCAGCGCGACGTTCAGGCCGGTGGGGCGGGTGAGCCCAAGCTCGGTCGGTTCGGGGAAGCCTAGCGTCAGGTTCTCAGACATTTTCTTCGCCTTTTGTTTGCTCCAGTATAACCCCTCGGCGTGCGCCACGGTTGTGGCGCTATGCTTGGGATCGATGATCAGCCGACGCCGGTTCCTTGCCAGTTCCGCCGCGGTTCTGGCCGCGCGGGGGCAGACGCCGTCTCCGGCCCCGGAGCACGTCGCAGTGTTTTGGGAGGCGGGATTCCCGGCGGTCGACATCGCGCCGATCGAGAAGGGGGCGTTCGAGGGGCTCGATGCTGCCTTCGTGGGCGAGGCGGGGCTGGCGGATCTGGACCGCGAACGCCTGCTGATCACTCCGCACGGCTCCGCGTTTCCGAAGGCGGCCTGGAAGCACATCCTAGAACATCTGCAGCGGGGCGGGAACTGGCTGAACTTGGGGGGCGCGCCGCTCACAGTGCCGGTGGTTC
>DATNLV010000059.1:0-3488 GCA_035602665.1 Bryobacteraceae bacterium
TGCCGCGGAGCCGGCAGCACCGAACCGCGCGCGTAAGCAAGCGGAACCTGACTAGACGGCGCGGCTCGCCAGGTGACGCCCCAGTTCGCGGTCCTCTTCGTCTATGTGCTCCAGCACCCACTCCTTGAGCGCCTGCAACGTCTCGACGCTGGGCGGCGCGTCCCGCTCACAGGCGAGCAGTCTCGTACCGAGCGTCTCGTGCGCGGCCTCGTGCCGGGCCGATTGCGGGTATTGGGAAGACTGCATCAGCACTTCTTCGGCCGTGAAGTGCGCGCGCGTAACGGCGACCAGTCGCGCCAGCAGTTCCTCGAGCGTGCCCTGGGGCTGGCCCGCAACAATCGCTGAGCGGAGCGCGGCGGCCGCGCGAAAGACCCGCTGGTGCAAGCCATCGATCTCGTCGAAGCCCACGCTGTACTCCGGCTGCCAATCGAATATCATGTCTGAATCTCAGTCCATCGCGCGTCCTACTGGAAGGATGCACGCACCTGGGTGTCGAGCAGATCCAGCGGAAGCGCGCCGTTGCGCAGAACCGCATCGTGAAACGCGCGGATGTCGAACTTCGGCCCCAGCGCCTTCTCCGCCGCGCGCCGCAGCTCCTGGATCTTGAGCTCGCCGAGCTTGTACGCCAGCGCCTGGGCGGGCCAGGCGATGTAGCGGTCGATCTCGGCTGTGGATTCCTCCGGGGCGTGCTGCGCGAAGTACGCGACCGCCTGATCGCGGCTCCAGCCCAGCGCGTGGAGGCCGGTATCCACCACCAGCCGCACCGCGCGGAAGCGTTCGCTCGCCAGCCGCCCGAAGCGCGTATACGGGTCGCGGTAGACGCCCAGCTCGGAACCCAGCGACTCCGCGTACAGCGCCCATCCTTCCCCATAGGCCGAATTGAAATAGAACCGCCGGAATTCCGGCACGCCCGTCACCGCTTGCGCGATGGCGCCTTGCAGGATGTGGCCCGGGACGGCTTCGTGCAGCGTCAGAGATTCCTTGTCGTACCGCACCTGCTTCTCAGGCTGGTAGGTGTTGAGGTTCATCCATCCGGGACCGCTGCCGTCCGGCTTGGGGAACTCGGCGTTGGTGGCGGAGGCTTGCTCGCGGTCCTCCGGAATGGGCCGGACGCCGTAAACGAACGCGGGCATGTGCGCGAACAGGCGCGGCAGTTGGGGCTCGATGATCTTGGCGATGTTGCGGCACCACGCCAGCATCTCCTCCTTGTTGCGGAAGTGCTGTTCGGGCGAGGCGGCGAGCTTGGCCTGGAACTCGGCCAGCGTGCCGCCGAAGCCGGTCTCCCGTACCACCGCCTCCATCTCCGCCTCGATGCGGCGCACCTCGGATTCGCCCAGGCGGTGAATCTCCTCGGGCGTCATGCTGGTGGTGGTGGCCCGCGCGATCAGCAGCCGGTAAAGCTCCTGCCCGTTGGGAAGCGCGGTGACGGCGGTGGTCTGGCGCGCCTTGAGGGCGTAGGTCCCCTTCATGTAAGCCAGCAGCTTCCGCCAGGCCGGCAGAAACTGCTGCTCGTAGGCCGCGACCCCTTCGCTGCGAAGCTTCTCCTGCTCCTCCTTCGGGATATTCGAAGGGAAGTTCCGAAAGGCCGCCAGCATCCCGGTGGCGCTTGCGTCCTGGCCGGCCTGCACTGCCATCTGCTGCGTGACACGGTCCGCCACCACGCGGGGCTGCACGATGCCGCGCGCGATACCTTCCTCGAGCAGCGCGATGTTCTGATCCACGTAGACCGGGATGGCGCGCAGGCGGGCGATGATGTTCTCGTAGTCGACGGCGGTGCGCGCAGGCATGCGGTCGACGGTGATGTAGACCGCGTTGTGGAACCCGTAGAGCGGGCTTACTCGCAACAGGTAGAGCTGGATCAGCTGGTCGTCCAGATCCTGCCTGGAGACGTAGCGCAGCAGCCTGGCACTCAGTTGGTCCTGGGCCGGGACGTCGGAGAGCGACACCTCGTCGAGCGCGGCGATGAGCGCCGTGATGCGGGCCCGGTGGCGTTCGATGGCGGCCGGCGACCAGTCCGACCACCGGTCGTTGAACTCATTGCGGCCGATGGCGGTGGCCGATTCCGGCGCTTCGCGCAGTTGCGCCTCGAACGCCTGGGAGAAGAGCGAGTGAAGTTTGTCGGTCTGGGCAGGCGCCAGCGTGGGCGCAAGCAGCAGCAGTGACAGCAGTGTCGATCTCATGGGGAGCCTTGAGTTTCAGTGTAACAACGCTAGTGCTAGCATTTGGCTAGGAACCGACTATGGACGACCCCGAGGCGAAAGAGATTCCCACGCAAGAGGAGCTGGCGCGCCGCAGGGAGTTCCTCGATCTCGCGCGCCAGTTGGGCGCCGAACAATCTGACGCAGCCGGCCCTTTTCCAAGCGCCGAAGAAATGCAGCGCGAGGACCGGCTCCGATGACGGCCCATTCGCGGTTTGTGGTTGCACTATTGACCGGTTGCCTCCCGCTGGCGGCACAAACACCACCCGCGTCTCCGGCATCGTTGGCCTTGCACTCGATTCGGACAATCTACGTTGGCGAGGCTGACTTCGTGGATCGATCCGATGTTGAATTCCTGCAAGGCATGCTGAAGAACGAGCTCCAGTTCTCCGGTTTCCAGATCGCCGAGAAGCCGGCCGCAGCGAACGCCGTCCTATCGTCCAAGTCCTGCGGATCGGCCTACGTCGGCAAGGGACAACGGATCGAGGGCCAGTTCAGAGAAGCCGCTGCGGTCTGCGCCCGGAAGCTCGCCCACGCGAGGAAGAAGTCGGCTCACGACGCTGGGCTCAAGGCGGCCAGGCCTTGATGCGCTACGGCCAGTAGAGTATGGAACCCGGCGAAGTAGCCTGCCGAGGCCCATTGGGCTGACACCCGGTTTGCTTTAGACTGGTCACAGCTATCAGGCGGCGCCTTAAGGGGGGCAAACATGGCAGCGGCGTTTCTGAACATCCCGGACGTCCGGGGCGAGGCATTAGATCCTCAACACCTGGGGTGGATCGAGATTTTATCATACAGCCAGACTCGCGGCCTTGCGGAGTTTACGCTCACGAAGGCCCTCGATTCTACTTCGCCGCATCTGCATCACTTGGCGCTGACGGGGATACAATTCGACGGCGAGCTCGATGCGGTCAACGACGGCAGAGTCGTTCTGCAGTTCGGGCTCAAGGGTGCCGTCATCGCGGCGCTGCAGCTTGGGGGCCGTGGGCCGGACGGAGAGACCCTCGAGAGCCTCAAGCTGAACTGCGCGAGCGTCGAGGTGGAGCGTAGGTAAAGGGCAGGACGGCGCAGCCCGATCGGGCAGTCCGTGGGAGGATGCAGGCTCGCTACGGCCGGTAAGTCGCCGTGGCCGTGTCCGTCTCCCAGATCTTCACCTCGGAGACGTGCACCGGGTTCGCTCGCGCGGTGCCGCTGAGGCCGCGGCGAATCTCCTCGTGAAAATACCGGGCCATGTTCTCAGCCGAGGGATTCAGCTTGTCGAACGGCGGGACGTCGTTCAGAAACCGGTGGTCC
>DATNLV010000735.1:0-3361 GCA_035602665.1 Bryobacteraceae bacterium
TCCTGCTCGCCCCATTTGGTTTTCGTGCCGCCCGTCACGTCAATCGCCGCCTGCTCGATCAATTGCTGGGTGAGGTCCATTACGCCGCGATAATCGGTGTACGCCTGGTAGAACTCCAGCATGGTGAACTCAGGATTCCAGCGCCAACCCAAACCTTCGTTGCGGAAGTTGCGATTGATTTCATACACGCGCTCCAGGCCGCCTACCACCAGCCGCTTCAGATACAGCTCGGGCGCGATGCGCAGATAGAGGTCCAGGTCGAGCGTGTTGTGGTGGGTCAGGAACGGCCGCGCCGTCGCGCCGCCGTAGAGGGTCTGCATCATCGGCGTTTCGACTTCGACAAAGTCGCGCGCTTCGAGCTGGCGGCGAAGCGAGGAGATGATCCGGGCGCGCGCGAGGAACACGTTGCGCACTTCCGGGTTCGAGATCAGGTCGAGGTAGCGCTGGCGGTAGCGGATTTCGACGTCTTCGAGACCGTGCCACTTCTCGGGCATCGAGAGCAGGGTCTTCGAGAGGAACTCGAGCCTCTCGGCGTGCACCGACAGCTCGCCCGTCCGGGTGCGGAACAGGTAGCCCTCGACGCCCAGGATGTCGCCGATGTCGAGCAGTTGGTAGAGCTGGAAATCGGCGTCCGGAACCTCGCCCTTCTTCACGTAGATCTGAAGCCGCTCTCCGCCTCCGAGCAGGTGCGCGAAGCCGGCCTTGCCCATGCGCCGGACAGTCTGAAGGCGGCCGCAGACGCGCACCTGGACTCGCGGCTCGAGTTCCTCGGCCGTCTTCGGCTCGTACTCCGCGCGGATCTGGGGAATGGTGTGGGTGAAGTCGAAGCGGCGGCCGTAGGGCCGGTGACCCAACGCGCCGATCTCGCGGATGCGTTCCAGGCGCTGCTGCAACAGCTCTTGTTCCAAAGGGGGCTCCTTCCGATCTGAAGCTCCAATTATAATGGAGCGGTTGCCCTCAATTTCCATAGTAGTTCCTGCGTACAACGAAGAGCGGCGGCTGCCGGCGACGCTGGATTCCCTTCTCGCCTATCTCGGGGCGCGCGACTGGCCGTGGGAGATCGTCATTGTGAATGACGGCTCGAAGGACGGCACCGCGGCCGTGGCGGCGAAGTATGCCGCGAAGAATGCCTGCATCCGCCTCCTGGAGAATCCCGGCAATCGCGGCAAAGGCTACTCGGTGCGGCACGGAATGCTCGAGGCCAAAGGCGATTGGATCCTGTTCACGGACTCCGATCTCTCGGCGCCCATCGAAGAGCTCGATAAACTGATGGCCGCGGCCGAGGAGCGGAAAGCGCGAGTCGCCATCGGATCGCGAGCGCTCGACCGCGGCCTGATCGAGGTCCACCAGTCGGCATTCCGCGAGGCGGCGGGCCGCATCTTCAACCTCCTGATGCGTGTGGCCACCGGTCTGGCGTTCTCCGACACGCAGTGCGGCTTCAAGCTGTTCGAGCACGTGGCGGCGTCGGAGATTTTCCGTCGCCAGACGATCGAGCGTTGGGGCTTCGACGCCGAACTGCTCTTCATCGCGCGGCGGCTGGGCTACAAGACCATCGAGGTGCCGGTGCGCTGGAGCCACGCGGAAGGCACCAAGGTCAGCATGTTCGGCGACAGCCTGAACATGTTCCTGGACCTGCTCCGCATACGCCGGAACCAGTTTCGCGGGTTGTATCGGTAGCTGAGAGCTGACCGCTGAAAGCTGATCGCTGCTTCACCTCTTCACGATCACTTCGCGAAGATGGTCGCGGGTCAGGAAGAACTTGACCGTTTCGAAATCCTTGAAGAGGTTCTCGACGGCGCGGTTGTTGAAGAACTGGGCGGGCGGGCGCATTCCGCGCGGAGTGATCAGCAGCGTTTTGGCGTCGCCGATGCGGTAGGAACAGGTGGAGACGGTGGCGGCGCGCTCTTCGGCGTGGAAGATGGCCAGCAGATAAGAGCCCGGTTTCAGGATGCGTTGCAGGCGCTCCACCACGATCTTGAGCAACGGCGGGGCCAGGAACTCGAGCACATCCCAGACCAGCGCGCCATCGAAGTGCTGGTCCGGGAAGGCGAGGGTCTGCGCCAGAAACGCCTCGGCCTTTTCGGCCGAAGACTGGTTCTCGTAAAAGTCGCCGCCACCGAAGGCCGCGTCGAGGCTGTGCATCAGGTCTTCGGAATACAGGCGGTAGCCCTGGTTGGTGATGAAGCCGATATTGGCCTGCGAGGCTCCGGAGAGATCGAGCAGGCGCAATCCGGTCTCGCCGTCGATGTGAGTGAAGAACTGTTCGAGGCCGCTGCTGTGGCGCGAATAGACGCTGGCACCGCCGTCTCGCGAGCGTCCGGCGGGCTGCACCTCCGGATTCGCGGACGAGGATGGAAAGCTACGCGGACTGTCTGGGTCAGCGCGAGAAGGTTTCCACCGGTCGCTGAACAAAAGTTCCTCGAACCTTAGCGCTTATCGCCGGCCACGGCGGGCGCGGCTGCCACGGGCACTGCCTGGGCCTGCGGCTGTGACTGTTGTTGTCTGGCCTGCTTCGCCGGCTCAGGCCGGACGATGTCGATGCTGCCCTTGAAGAACGCGCCGTCCTCGATCACGATGCCGCCGGTCTTGATGTCGCCGATGAGCCGGGCGTCCTTGCGGATGTCCATCTTCTCGATCGCTTCCACGTTGCCGTTGACGCTGCCGAGAACGACGACTTCACGCGCTCGTATGCTGGCCTGCAACTTGGCGTGCGGTCCGATGGTCAACCGGTGCTCCGGGACCTCGACCGTGCCTTCCATCTCGCCATCGAGATACAGATCTTCGCGGGCCAGGATCTGGCCCTTGATGATCACGGACTTGCCGATGGCGGCGACGCCGCGGACGGTTTCGGTAGATGCGGGCCGGGCGGCCGGGGGAGCGGCGACCGGAGCGGGCTCTCTGGTGATGTCCGCCGGGAGCGGAGCGGCGGGCGCTGCAGGCTGCCTCACGTCTTCATCCTTGCGCTTATTCCACATTATGGTTGTCTCCGTCTTCTTTGCTGAACCTATGAGGACACTATAAGTAAAGTGACCCAAACCCTGGATGGGTCTCTCTATACTATATGCCAGACAGCACTCGGGCGGGCCGACCCACGGCATGAGCCCCGATTGGGCGGGCGGCGGCCGGCAGGCTGGCAGGCGGTTCCGACGCCGGGCAGCCCGCGGCCGGCCCAGGCTCTCCATCCCGATGTTTCCAGGGAGGTTGGCGCTTTGGCAGGCTCATTGCAGGACCTGTTTATCTCAAGATGACGCTGAGCCTCGTGCCTGATCTCCGGTACTGCGGGCAAGCGCCGGGATCGACGAGCGCGATGTCCATGCCGCGCCAGTGGTGCTGGGGATCAACGAGTCGCGGAATAGACGAG
>DATNLV010000067.1:0-3317 GCA_035602665.1 Bryobacteraceae bacterium
CAGAAGCACGTGTCCAGGCGATGAACGTTGGTCACCGCGTCGAGCACCGAATAGGGCGAATCGGTCTTCATCAGGAAATGGATCATGCCCGCTTCGAGGTCGAGGTCGGCCAGGAGGATGCGCTGCTCGGTCTGGCGTTGGAATTCGCGCGCCAGGTGGCAGGCGATGGTTGTGGCGCCGCATCCACCCTTGACGGACAGGAAACCCAGCGTCTTGCCCGCGTGCTGCGCGGGGTTCTCGACGCCCCGGTTCACCCAGACGCGCTGGAGCGCGGTTCGCAGCCGGCTGTCGAAGGGCGGATAGAGGTATTCCATCGCGCCTCCGCGCATGGCGGCGATGATGAGCATCGGCTGGGCCACCGAATCCACGACGATGAGGGACGGGTTCGAGACGCACGACTTCAGTGTCCGCAGCGTTTCCTCCGTCCGCTCTCCCAGGCCGCCGATTTCGACGACCAGCACGTCCGGCCGCACCAGGTTGAGCCGGTCCATCAGCGTGTTCAGTTCGCCAAACAGCGTCTCGTCGATCGGCACGCGAATCAGCAACTCGCGCAGGCAGCCGATCACGTCCTGCCGCACATCGGGATTCGAGATTACGACTCCTGCGACCAGTCCGTTCATAGCCGCGCCTCCTCAGCGCCGTTCCCCCCCGCACTACCCCATACGGGGGTATCAGATGCACCTGAATGGAGCCTAAGGTCAAGGCGGGGTATACGCAAGACAGGTAAAGGTCCCGCCGCGTATACATACCGAAGTTGGTATTAGCCCTCCCTGGGACCGCTCTGGCTGGCGTTCCGGGGCTGCCCGGAAGGCTCGAAACAGCGGTTTGGCCGGGCCTCGGGGGCTGGAGGCTTCTTACGACTAGTGTTAAAAGGTACCATTACCGAGGGCGCAAAACGGAGCGTACGCACAGTACTCAGATGCGCAATCTGGTACCCGCAAAAAGGGTATTAATAGTTCTTGATGCCCACCATGGTGTGGGGTATACTGCCTGCATACGGGGGCATGACCCGTTGTGACACGAATTCTGCTTTATTCGACGGTTCCGGTGGTTTCGAAGGGCTTCGCGGTTCTGCTGTCGGCAGTCCCGGAATTCGACCTGGTGTCGGTCTGCTCGGATGAGCGGCAGCTCTGCCAGGGGATCGCCGCGGCCGCCCCGGACCTGGCGATCATCGACCTGGACGACGAAACGCCGCTCGACCGTCTCTTCGAGCTGCAGCGTGCGATCTCGGCGCCAGCCAGGATCGTTCTCTGGGTCCAGTCGATTTCGCCCGAGCTCGCTTATCAGGCCATGCGGCAAGGAGTGCGGGGGATCCTGCGCAAGTCGCTGGGCGGAGATGTGATCGTCCGGTGCCTTCAAAAAGTCGCCGCAGGTGAGTCCTGGTTCGAGGAAGAGTTGACCGCCAGCTTCGCCACCATCCGCACGGTCAAGCTCACCCAGCGAGAGAGCCAGCTGCTGGACCTGGTTTCCAGGGGATTCAAGAACAAGGAAATCGCCAGCGAGCTGATGATCGCCGAGCCGACCGTGAAGGTCTATCTCTCGCACCTCTTCCGCAAAGTGGGAGCCAAGGACCGGCTGGAACTCGCCTTGTACGGACTGCGCAATGTGATTACCGGGCAGGTCAGGGTGGTGGGACGGGGCCGCACGGCGTCGCCCGATGCGCCCGGCGGGCGCGCCCCGGCGCTGGTCCCCGAGGACTCCGGCCGCCGCGCCCGCACGAACCCGCAGCCAGTTGCCCTGCGCTCGATCGCATAAGACTCCGCTCCCCAGTGCGTGCCTTCTGTCACTATGGAAGACATGCGCTACCGCAAGCTTGGCAAGACGGGTTTCGAAGTCAGCGAAATCGGATACGGGGCCTGGGGCATCGGGGGCGTCCAATGGCTGGGCGGGACCGATGACGAATCCTTGCGCGCGCTGCGCACGGCCATCGATTGCGGCCTCAATTTCATCGACACCGCGCTCGCCTACGGCGATGGCCACAGCGAACAGCTTGTAGGCAACGTGGTTCGCGGGGCTGGCCGCAGGATTTACGTGGCCACCAAGGTGCCGCCGAAGAACCAGTGCTGGCCGGCGCGGCGCGGCATCGATATCGACCAGGTGTTCCCGTACCAATACGTGATGGACTCGGCCCAGACCAGCCTCGGGAACCTGGGCCTGGAGACGATCGATCTGCTGCAGCTTCACGTCTGGAACCCGGAGTGGATCGGCCGCGACGACTGGCGGCGGGCCGCCCAGGATCTGAAGCGCGCGGGCAAGATCCGCTTCTTCGGCCTCTCGATCAACGATCACGATCCGGATTCGGCGTTGGAGGCGATCGAAACCGGGCTGGTCGATACGGTGCAGGTGATCTACAACATCTTCGACCAGAGCCCGGAAGCGCGGCTGTTTCCGCTGTGTCAGGAACGCGGCGTCGGCGTGATTGCGCGCGTGCCGCTGGACGAAGGTTCGCTCACCGGCGCCATCGACGAGCACACCACGTTCGAGCCCGGTGACTTCAGGGGCGTCTATTTCCGCGGTGACCGCAAGAAGCAGGTCGGAGAGCACGTCGCCGCTCTCAAGCGGGACCTGGCGGGAGTGGACGGCTCGCTACCGGAGATCGCCCTGCGCTTCATCCTCTCGAGCCCGGCCGTCTCGACGGTGATCCCCGGCATGCGCCGCGTGAAGAACGCCGAGGCCAACTGTGCCGCCTCGGATAAAGGTCCGCTCGACGCCGCTACGCTGGCCATTCTGCGCCGGCACGCCTGGAAGCGGAACTTCTACGCGTAGAGGCCACCACAGCGCGCCAGCACCGAACCGCGACGGTAAGGGAGCGGACCTACCCCAAAGTAACTAGCCGCTTTCGGTTATTGCCCCCGCGCCCGCCAATCCGCTAACATTCGAGTAAGTGCACATCCTCAGGGGGCTGGGATTGCGGTCATGATCATACCCACCGAACCGATCGGGAGTATCCCGCGGACGCCCGAGTTGCTGAGCGCGTCCCCAGCGGACTTCTCTCGCGCCGCGCACCAGGCTCTGCGCGACACCATTCGCCGCTTCGAGCAGACCGGCTCTCCGGTCATCACCGACGGCGAACAGACCAAGCCCAGCTTCGCCACCTACCCGCTCGACGGCCTTGCCAACCTCGCTCCGGATGGCGTCGTCATCCCGTTCGAGGACGGCCACACCCGCCAGCTCCCCAGGCTGACCGCGGGCCCGTTCCGCTACGCCGTCCACGCCTCGCAGTACCTGGCCGCGGCGAAGCAGCTGACCGAGTTGCCCATCAAGCAGGCGGTAATCTCGGCGTCCGCGCTCAGCCTGCTCTATCCTGCCGAGGGCAT
>DATNLV010000072.1:0-3249 GCA_035602665.1 Bryobacteraceae bacterium
GGCGCGGCGGGTCCGGTGGAAGAGATTCCTTTCCGCCACGTCCTGCGGTTCACGCGCAGCCAGTACGATTGGATTCTCGCCGACCTCGGCCGCGGCCTCAACCCGGTGTCGCTGAGCCTGCTGGGGGAGATCGACGAGTGCTTCCTGGTCACCACGCCCGACGTGCCGGCGCTCTACAGAGCCAAGCACCTGATGCAGACCCTGGTTGAAACGGGCTACCGCCGCGACCACCTGCGGTTGCTGGTCAACCGCGCGGAGAAAAACGCGGAGATGACGCTGGAGGACATGGAGCGGATGCTGGGCGTCAGCGCCTACGGCGTCATCACGAACGACTACCCGGCGCTGCACGAGGCTTATACAGAGGGAAGGCTGGCGGAAGAGGGCGGCAATCTGAGCACGCATTACGCCCGGCTGGCGGCGAAGATAGCGGGCACCGAGCTGGTGGCGGCAAGGCCGAAGCGCCGCTTCATCTCGTTGTTCGGAATCTGAGCACCGGACTGCCGAGCCTCAGTGGCAACGCTCGGAAACGAAGCAAGCCGGACGTGGACGTCCGGCGCAGCTCCGGAGAGCCGCCCCACTCCTACCGCTGTTTGTAAGCCACGCAGTCGATCTCGACGCGCATCGGCGGGATCACCATCTGCGCTTCCACGGTCGTCCGCGCCGGCCTGGCTTCGCCGAAGAACTCCGCGTAGACCGCGTTCATGGCGGCGAACTCACGGTAGTCCGCCAGGTACACGGTGCACTTCACCACGTCCGCCAGCGACGCCCCGCAGCCTTCGAGAATGCGCTGGATATTGCCCAGCACCAGGCGCGTTTCGTGGGCGATGTCCCCGAACGACAAATGGTCTGTAGCGGGATCCACCGGCCCCTGGCCCGACACGTAGATGAAATCTCCGGCGCGCACGGCGGGCGAATACGGCCCACGGGGCGATGGGACACCCGCGGGCCGTATGCGCTCGATCGCCACAGCTACATCCCCTCCGACGGCGGCGTCCTCTTGCGCGGGCGCCGGGTGGTGGTGGACTGGCCTGCGGCCTTCTTGGTGCGCTTGGGAGCGGTACCGGCGGCGCGGCGTGGCGCACGCTTCCGCTTGGGCGGCTCCATGAGCGCGGGGGTCTGATTGGATTCCGGCTGCTTCTCGTCGAGCTCCAGGTTCTCCGGCTCGGGCGGCGCTTCGGGCGGGGCCGGCGGATAGAACTCCGCGCCCAGGTGGACCATCAGGCCGCGCTCCTCGTCGGGCTCGACGCGGACCAGCAGCTTGTCCTGGGCGAAGTTCAGCATCTCCGCGAATTCCTGGAAGCCGAATTTCTTGGGCTCGAAGTCGGCGTGGTCGGTGCGGACCCAGCCCTCCAGGTCCTCGGCCATGGCGCCGCCATCCATCTCGATGCGGTGAGTCTCCAGCACATCGCGCAGGATGGGCAGGAACTCCTCGGCCTTATGGGCCGGCTCTTCCGGCTGGGACGGCGCGCCCTTGCGCTCGATGACGTAGCGCCCTTCGGCGCCGCTCACGTCGACGTAGCCGGCGTCCTTGAGCTTCTCGATGAAGTCCGTGAATGTGCCCGCGCCAAAGGCCTTCTCGCTGAAGGTGGCATCGAGCTGGAGCATGGTCGATTTCAGCAGGCCGAGCTGCGGGGTGACTTCGCGCCGCTCCAGAACCTGCAACGCGCGCTCGACCAGCGGCATGGCCTGCGCCAGGTCCAGCGGGTCGGGACGGCGCCGTTCGCGCCGCCGTCCGTGCTGCCCGCGTTGCCCGCCCTGATCCCGATCGCGATCCCGATCCCGATCGCGGTCGCGCGGCGGCTCCCGCTGCGGTTGCGGCGCCTGCTGCGGCTCCGACGCCGCTGCCTGCGGTTGCAGGCGGAGTTGCAGCACTTCTCCGGGCAACTGCTCCGTGCGCGGCAACGGCAGCTGTTCCGGTTGAGGCGCATGCGCCTGCACCTGCGGCTGCGGCTGCGCGTGCGGCTGCGACCGCGTGTGCGGCTTCAGTTCGTCCAGCATCGATTCGAAGCTGATGAACTCGTGGCAATTCTTCTGCAGGATGGTGCTGGTGAAGGCACGCCCGCCAACGACGAAGATGATCTTGCCGTACTCCTTCAGCTTGTTCACCAGGGGGATAAAGTCGCTGTCGCCGCTGACGATGGCGAAAGCGTTGATGTGGTCGTGCGTGAACGCCATTTCCAGGGCATCCAACGCGAGGTTGATATCGGCGCCGTTCTTGTCGCCTCTGGGGGAGGGGATGCGCTGCACCATCTGCACCGCGTTCTCCGCCATCTGGCGCTTCGCGCCTTCTTGCCGGCCCCAGTCCGCATACGCGAACTTGGCCACGATTTCACCGCGTTCCTTGAGCGCGTCGAGAAGCACCGCGATGTCCAGGTCTCGCTGGAGCGTGGACTTCACGCCGATCTCGATGTTGTCATAATCGACGAACACGGCGATTTTCAGTTTGTCATTCATACTTTCCGTCTTTTGTTTTACGAAGCGGTCGGAGGGCGGACGCATTCAGGCAGGCTGCTTCACCGAGGAGCGCACAACCCGTACGATCTCCTCGAGCGACGCGCCCGGCTGAAACACCGCCGCTACGCCTTGCTTCTTCAGTTCACTGGCATCTTCGTCTGGAATGATGCCACCCACGATGACGGCAACGTCCGTCATCCGCTGTTCCCGGAGCAGGTCCATCACCCGCGGCACGATCGCGTTGTGGGCGCCCGAGAGGATCGAAAGTCCGATCACCTGGACGTCTTCCTGCAGTGCCGCGTTGACGATCATCTCCGGAGTCTGACGCAGGCCGGTGTAGATGACCTCCATCCCAGCGTCCCGGAGCGCACGTGCGATCACTTTCGCGCCGCGATCGTGTCCATCCAGGCCGGGCTTGGCCACCAACACTCGGATCTGGTCCATAGAAGAGTGAGCCATCAGCCTTCAGCCATCAGCTTTCAGCTTAAGGCACCTGCCGTCGGTCTCTTCGCCGCCAGCAGCCGTCCATCGCCTATCGGCGAGAGGCGCCCGGAGCTGATGGCTGATAGCTGACAGCTGATAGCTACCTCCTACAGGATACTCTTTTCCGTGTACGTTCCGAAGACGTCCCGCAAGGCGGCCGTCATTTCGCCCACCGTGGCATACGCCCGGACGGCCTCCAGGAGGAACGGCATCGTGTTTTCGGTGCCCTCGGCGGCGCGGCGCAAGCCATCGAGGGCGGCGGCCACCCGGGTCCCGTCGCGGCGGCGGCGCAGGGCTGCCAGCTTTTCCACC
>DATNLV010000073.1:0-4666 GCA_035602665.1 Bryobacteraceae bacterium
CCAGTATCGGCTCGAGAAGCAGATCGCCGCTTTCGATCTCGTCCTTCAGCGTGCCGGCGGCCAGGAACTGCGAGAACCAGCCCAGCACTCCCGATCCATGCGGGCTGACCGGCGTAAGATCCAGGAACGCGCTGCCATTGGCGGGAAGATCCACGAACGGGTTCGGCGAGACTTTAAGGTCGTTGTCCAGGCGCAGCGACCAGCGGAAACGATACGACATAGGGTCGCTGTTCACAAGCCGGACCAGCAGCTTGCCACCTCCGCTGCCCAGGGACGAGAAGCGAATCTCGGGGGGATCGGTGGGGCCGGCGTCGATCCGAACGTTGAATGCCGCCGGGATGTGCACCTCGCGCAGCAACGTTCGGGGCGCGCCATTCCGCGTGCGGATGTCCTCATCGTTGTTCTGCATCACGGCCGTGGATTCTCCGGCCTCCCACAGTTTCGAGACCGTCAGCTTGGCGTTCAGCACGCCACCCGGTGCCAGCGGAACTCCGTTCAGTACGGCCTTGTCGGCTTCGCTGGTCGCGCTGAATGTCGATGTGGCGCCCAACGGATATGGCGCCCCGGTCGCCGGCTGGTGCTCGAAATCCGTGGTGCTCAGATGGACCGCCAGCGGCTGCGAGCCGGTGTTCCGAAGTGCGATCGCGACCGTTACGGTACCGCTCGAGTCGGCCAACATCACCGGGAGATCGTCTGCCACCAGGGCGCTCTGCGCGAAAGCGGGCCACGCGCCGCAGCAGGCCAGCGCGGCGGCCAGCAGACGTGGGTTCACGGTGCGCCCCCGCTCGTGCCGGTCCCTGTCGTTGTTGGACGCGCCGGTTGTCTCCGCGGTTGAGTCCCGATTCCCGCGGCAGGCCAGAAGTCGATCAGAGACGGCGGTTCCTAAAGAAACTCGCGGCAAGTGAGCTCGACGTCGGCTTCCCGTCCGCCAATTGAGTACGGCGATCTTGGGGAGCAGCGTGCACTCGCCTTCTTCGGGAAGTGCCACCGGCGCACGATCATCACCCAGGTTTTCGAAAAACGGCCCCTGAGATGATACGCCGGTGTTGGCGGCAGCACGCGGGTTCCGCATACCGCCGAAGAAGTTCACCGTTTGTCGAACCAAGGCCGCGGAGCCCATGTTCCCCCCTTGCGCCGGCCCTTTCGCCAGCACACCTCTGAGTCTTTATAGCGGAATCCTATCACACAGAAGGGAATTTGTGGAGGCTGAAATGCAGACAAACTGCCGGGTCAACGCGAACAAAGACTGATTCTGAATCGTGGAATTCTCCTTGCGCATGCCCCCGCCGCGTCATGATGCTCGTGCCCCGCTGCTTAGGCCCGCCATCCGACCGACTGGCCGTAGAGGGGGCGCGCCGGCCCGGTTATTGGTAGGTTAATCCGTCACAATTCCTGGCTCCAGAAGTCGCTTTTTGTGTGTTAGGGAGGCGAGTCCAGTTCTGCGATCGAGTCCAGCCGTCGAACTGCCCTCAGTGGAGTCCCGCGAGTTCCTGGGCTGTCCTCTGCCTCAGGGCGTGGACGCAGACGCGAATCGAGTGAGGTTGGGGAGCGCGCCGCAATCGCATCCGACCTCCTGGTCCCGAACCACAACACCTGCGTGGGTGGGCGATTGAGTGGGCTGTCTTGGCCAGGCGCCCGCTCCGACGCCGCAGCCGGCCATTTCTCTCAGCGTCGGACGTCCCGCGCCGAGGGTAGCTGTGAACCATCCCATCCGCCGCCAAGGGCCTGGATCAACGAAACGCTAGCGACCATGCGTCGCGTCAGGATGTCCACCGCTGTCCTTTGATTCTGCAGCGTGCTGGTCTGCGCGGTGATTACCTGCAGATAGTTGGTCAGCCCTCCGCGGTATTGGTCCGTGGATATCTGCAGGGACTGCTCGGCGGCTTTGACCGCCCGGTCCACGATCTCGGCCTCCTGGGAGAGGATGCGTAACTGCGCCAGACTGTCCTCCACCTGTTCAAACGCCGTCAGCACGGTTTGCCGGTAGTTCGCCACAGTGGCGTCGTAAACGGCTTCGGTCACCTTGACCTGGGCGCGGCGCTTGCCGGCATCGAAGAGAGTTTCGGCCAGCTGCGGTCCGACGGACCAATAACGGCTGGGCCACGTGAATAGATTGTCGATGGCCGAGGACTGCAAGCCGGCGCTGGCGCCCAAGGTCAGCGACGGGTAGAGCGCGGCCTTGGCGATTCCGATCTGTTCGTTCGCGGCCGCGACCTGCCGTTCAGCGGAGGCGACGTCGGGCCTCCGTTCCAGCAGAGCGGAAGGAACGCCGACCAGAGACACCGGCGGAGGAGACTGGTTGGGCGCGTCGGGAATCGTCAGATCGGAAGGTGGTTTGCCCGCCAGCACGGCGATGGCATGTTCGAATTGGGCCCGCTGAACTCCCAGGTCGACCAACTGGGCGCGCGCGGTTTCCAATTGAGTCTGCGCCAGGGCGACGTCACCCTGCGATGCGACACCTCCATCGAATCGGTCCTGGGTGAGTTGGACGAACCGCTGGTACGACTTCACGGTGGTGTCGAGCAACTGCCGGGTGGCGTCGAGTCCCTCCACCTGGAAGTAATCCGCGGCGAGTTCGGCCTGATACAACAGGCGGGCGTTCTCGAGGTCGGCCGCGGAAGCCTGCGCGATGGCCGAATTCGCCGCAACGCCGCGCCGGATGCTTCCCCATATGTCGATCAGGTACACGAAATCGACCGGGATCGTGTAAAGGCGGCGCAAGCCGGAAGCCGCGCCCCCACCGGAACGCGTCACGGAGGGCGACGTGGTAACGGTGGGAAACAGGCCGGCTCGCGCCACGCGCACCGCTGCTTTGGCGGCTCGAAATTGAGCTTCGGCGGAGAGTACATTCTGGTTCGAAATGCTCACCCGGTCTTCCAGCGCATCGAGCCCCGGGTCCTTGTAAACCTGCCACCACTTGCCGCGCAGCGCCTCGTCATGCGGTTGCGCGTCCTTCCAGCCGGCCGGTAGCTCTTCTTTGAAAGCCGGTGATGCTGGTGCGTCCGGGCGGTGGTATCTCGGACCGACCATGCACGAGCTCGACGAGAGCAGCAATCCGGCGGTCGCGAAAAGCGTCAGGCGAAGACGAGCGCGATCATTCATACCTGAGAGCCTCAATCGGATCCATGTAGGCCGCCTTGCGTGCCGGGTAGTAGCCAAAGAACACTCCCACCAGCGCGGAAAATGCGAACGCCAGAACGATGGACAGAAGGCTGACTTGCGTCGACCATTGCGCGAAGTGCGAAATGAGCAGCGACGCCGTCAGCCCCACCGCGATCCCGATGATTCCACCCAGCAGGGAAAGCGTCACGGCTTCCACCAGGAACTGCAGCAGGATATCGCGCGTCTTGGCGCCCACGGCCTGCCGCAGGCCGATCTCGCGCGTCCTTTCCGTGACCGACACCAGCATGATGTTCATGATCCCGATGCCGCCCACGATCAGCGATACCGACGCAATGGCCCCCAGCAGAATCGACATCACCTGCGCCGAGGTTTCCTGGGCCGCGAACACCTCGGTCAGGTTGCGGACCGTGAAGTCGTCGTCAACGCCGGGCTCAATCCTGTGCCGCTCGCGCAGCAGCGCCGTCATCTCCGCGATCGCCTGGTCCATGACCTGCGGGCTCATCGCCTGCACCATCAGCGAGGCGACCGCTTTGGCGTTGGCCTTGTTAGCGCCGAATACTTTCTGCGTGGCTGTGGAGATGGGCAGCAGGATGACGTCGTCCTGGTCCTGACCGGTAGGCGACTGGCCTTTCGGTGTCAGCACGCCCGTCACGGTGAACGGCACGTTCTTGATGATGACCACCTGGCCCGTGGGATCGCTGCTGCCAAACAGGTTCGTCGCGACGGTCTCGCCCAGCACGGCCGTCTTGGCGGCCGCATCCACATCCTGTGTGGTGAAGAACTGGCCGGACAACATGGTGTAATCGCGGATGGTCATGTAGTCCGGAGTCACACCCTGAGCGTTGGTGGCCCAGTTGCTGCTTCCGTAAACCACCTGCACTCCGCCGCGCACGGTGGGAGCGACGGCCGCTACGGACGGGCAGTCGGCCGCGATGGCCTTCGCGTCGTCCTGCGTCAACGATGCGACCGCGCCGGAGCCGAGCCGGACGCCATTGGCGCTGATGCTGCCCGGCAGGACGATGATCAGGTTGCTCCCGATGCTCTGGATCTGGTCCTGAATCCTCGCGGTGGCACCCGCGCCGACACCCACCATCGCGATCACCGCCGCTACGCCGATGATGATCCCCAGCATGGTGAGCGCCGAGCGCATGCGGTTCACCTTGAGGGCGCGGAGCGCGATCCGGATGCTGCCGGCGATCTTGTTCATGGCGCCGCGACCTCCTCCGGTTGCTCGGCGGGAAGCGCCTCCAGGTCTTTATGTGCGTCGCGCGGCTCGGCCAGCCTCTCGTCGAGTTCCAGCTTGCCATCCTTGAAGTGGATCAGCCGGTTTGAGTAAGTCGCGACATCCGGGTCGTGTGTCACCACGATCATGGTGATCCCCTTCTCGCGATTCAGGCGTTGGAAGATGGCCATGATCTCGATGCTGGTCCTGGAATCCAGCGCTCCGGTCGGCTCGTCCGCCAGGATAATGGCGGGATCGTTTACCAGCGACCGCGCGATGGCCACACGCTGCTGCTGGCCGCCGGAAAGCTGGCTCGGCTGG
>DATNLV010000737.1:0-6735 GCA_035602665.1 Bryobacteraceae bacterium
GCTCGGCGCGGTGGCCGCTCGCGTGATCACCATCGAACTTATCCCGGAGCTGGCTGCGATGGCGCGCGAGAACCTGGCAAACACGGGCAGGATCGGCAACATCACCGTGATCGCGGGCGACGGGTCGCTGGGTTACCCGCCGGAAGCGCCGTACGACGCCATCTCGGTCGCGGCCGCCGCGGCCGCGGTTCCGCGCGCCCTGATCGAGCAACTCAAAGACCGCGGGCGCATGGTGATTCCCGTTGGCCCTTACGCCGATCAGGAGCTTCGCGTGGTGCGCAAGAAGGGCGGCGCGATCGACTGGCACGTGGCCGAGTACTGCCGCTTCGTGCCGTTGCGCGAAGCCGCGCCGCGGTTAGACTGAGAGGATGGGCATGCGGCTCCGGACGGTGCAGGGAAAGCTGAAGATCGAGCACAGCATCATCGACGGCGTGCGCGATATGCTTCGGCGCCTGCTGGAGGAGAACCCCTCGACGATTCGCTCGGTGGTCCCGGGAGTGATTCGCCCGGTGCGCGACGCGCGCGGCAAGATCCGCGTTCACGTGACGGTGCCCACCACCAACGGATGGAAAGCGATCGCCCTTTCGGCCGGCGCGCGCCAGGAGCTTTTCATCAGCACCACCCTGGACAAGGCCGCGCTGGAGAAGGCGCTGGCGAAGGCGGCGGAAAGGGACTAATCCCGTGGGGCGGACCCCCTGGTCCGCGGCCGACGCCCCCGTCGGCCTGCCCCACATCTGCAAAGAGGCGCTAGCCTCTCCACCGTCCGGGGATCGCCGCCGCGCATCTCGGGCAGGCGCCTGCGGGGGTCAGGCGGTATTCCAGGATACGGTAGCCGCGGCGGCGGATCAGCGTCTCGCCGCAGCCGGGGCAGCGCGTGTCCTCGAGGCCGGCGAGCGCGCCCGGCAGGTTGCCGGCATAGATGTAGCGCAAGCCGGCGGCGCGGCCGGCTTCGACGGCGCGCAGCAGATCGGCGGGACGGGTGTCGGGCGGGCCGGTCATTTTGTAGTCCTGATGAAACGCGGTGACGTGCCACGGAATGTCCGGAGAAATCCCGGCCAGGAACTCGGCCGTCTGCCGCAGCTCCTCGTCGGAGTCGTTGAATCCCGGGACCACCAGCGTCACCACCTCCAGCCAGAATCCCATCGCGTGGATGCGGCGCAGGCTATCGAGGATCGGCTCTAGCCGCCCGCCCAGCTCGCGGTAACGCCGGTCGTCAAAGCTTTTCAGATCGACCTTGTAGAGGTCCAGCCAGGGGCGCAGGTATTCGAGCACTTCGGGCGTGGCGTTGCCGTTCGAGACAAACCCGGTGAGGAGCCCCGCCGCCTTCGCTTCCTTGAAGACCGCCACGGCCCACTCGGCGGTGATGAGCGGCTCGTTGTAGGTGCTAACCACGGCTTCGGCGCCGCGCTCGAGCGCCGCCTCCACCAGTTCCGCGGGCGTCATCTGCACGCCTGACGAGATCGCCTGAGGGTCGCGGAGAGCCTGGGAGGTCACCCAGTTCTGGCAGTAGCCGCAATGCAGATCGCAGCCCAACATGCCGAAACTCAGCGCCGCCGCGCCCGGGCGGACGTGGAAGAACGGCTTCTTCTCGATGGGATCCGAGTGCACCCCGGCGACATATCCCCAAGGGATGCGGAGCCTGCCGCCGGAGTTGAACCGGACCTTGCAGACGCCCGGCTGTCCCTCGAAGATGGGACAGCGGTGGCCGCAGGCGAAACAGCGGATGCGCTTGTCGTCCAGGCGCTCCCAGAGTTCGCCCTCGCGCGTGTTTTCGGAGAGGACCCGGGCCAGGCTGGGCATCGCTTTCCCCCTCTATGGTACGCCCGCCAGACTCCTGCGACCTTCACCGCGCGCCTGCATCCAATTCAATTACGCCCACATCCGACATGCGGGATAATGAGGTAGGTTTATTACGGAACCACTACTCCAGGGAGATGACACTATGGCAGCACTCAAAGGTACACAGACCCACCAGAATTTGAAGGACGCATTCGCCGGAGAATCGCAGGCCAACCGCCGCTATCTCTATTTCGCGAAGCAGGCGGACATCGAGGGCTATCCCGACGTCGCCGGCCTGTTCCGCGACACCGCCGAGGGCGAGACCGGCCACGCTCACGGCCACCTGGACTACCTGAAGGAAGTCGGCGACCCTGCCACCGGGCTGCCGATCGGCGACACGCTGGAGAATCTTGGCGCCTCGGTCGCGGGCGAGACCCACGAATACACCGACATGTATCCGGGCATGGCCAAGACCGCGCGCGAGGAAGGCTTCGCCGAGATCGCCGACTGGTTCGAGACTCTGGCCAAGGCCGAGAAGTCGCACGCCGGGCGCTTCCAACAGGGCCTGAACTCGATTTCGTAGCTGGCTGTCATGCCACCCATCAAAGGCGCGCCCACGGCGGGGTTGTCCTACAACCCCAACGCTGACGAGTATTGGGACGCGGCCGCCCTTCGCGGGGAGATCGAGCGGGCCTTCGACATCTGCAACGGATGCCGCCTGTGCTTCAATCTCTGCCCTAGCTTTCCGGAGCTGTTCAAGGCCGTCGAAGCGCACGAAGGCGACGCGCGCCAGGTCTCGCAGGCGGAGGCCGGCCGCGTCGCCGACCTGTGCTTCCAGTGCAAGATCTGCTACGTCAAGTGCCCCTACACGCCGGACGACAAGCACGAGTTCCAGCTCGATTTCCCGCGGCTCATGCTGCGATGGAACGCGGTGCGAAAGAAGGCCGGCGGGCTCAGCCTGCGCGACCGCGTGCTTTCGCGTCCCAACCTGCTCGGCCGCGCGGCGGGCATGTGCGCGGGCCTGGCGAACTGGTCGAACCGGCAGCCGCTGCTGCGGATCGGCCTGGAGGCTACGCTCGGCATACACCGCCAGAAACTGCTGCCCGACTTCCACGGCGAGACGTTCGAAGACTGGTTCCGCAAGCAGCCTCCGCCGCCCGGCGATCCCTCGCGCGCCGTGCTTTTCTACACCTGCTCGGTGAACTACAACGAGCCGCAGGTGGGCCAGGACGCGGTTGAGGTCTACTCGAAGAACGGCATTTCGCTCTCCTCGCCGAAGCAGGTTTGTTGCGGGATGCCGGCGCTCGAGCACGGCGATATCGAGCTGGCAAAGAGCCTGGCGCGCCAGAACGTGGCGTCGCTCCATCCGCACGTCCAGGCCGGGAAGAAGATCGTCGCCATCGATCCAACGTGTTCCTACACGCTGCGCAAGGAATACCCCGAACTGGTGGGCACGCCCGAAGCGCGGGAGGTGGCGGCGGCCACGCGCGACGTGTGCGAGTTCCTGTTCGAGTTGAAACAGGAGGGCGGGTTCTGCCGCGAGTTCCGGTCCACGCCGGGGAAGATCGCTTACCACCTGCCCTGCCACCTGAAGGCGCAGAATATCGGCTACCGCTCGCGCGACCTGATGCGCTTGATCCCCGGGACCACCGTGAAACTGGTGGAGCACTGCTCGGGCCACGACGGCACCTGGGCGATGAAGCGGGAATTCTTCCCGCTGGCGATGCTCACCGGCAAGAAGGCCTTCGACGCCATGGCAGCGGCAGAGGCCGACGTGATGGCGAGCGACTGCCCGCTGGCATCCATTCAATTCGACCAGGCGCTAGGCACGCGGCCGATTCATCCCATCCAAGTTCTGGCGCGCGCCTACCGCGCCGACGGATTCCCAACGGCCGTCGCATGAAACCAATCGAGCTGTCCGAAATCACGAACATCGCCGATTACGAGCTCGAGCGGCGGGCGCTGCGACCGCGGATGATAGCGCTCAAGGACCGGCGGCGCGTGCGGGTGGGAGAGCACCTCACCTTCCTGTTCGAGAACCGGGAGACGGTGCGCTACCAGATTCAGGAGATGATGCGGATCGAGCGCATCGTGGACCTGGCGGCCATCCGCCACGAGGTGGAGACCTACAACGAGCTGATCCCGCCGGCCGGCGGTCTTTCGGCCTGCCTGCTGATCGAGTACGCCGAGGCGGAAGAGCGCGACCGGAAGCTGCGCGAGATGCTTGGTCTCGAAGACCACGTCTGGCTTGCGGTCGCCGGCCTCGCGCCATCAAAGGCCGTGTTCGACGGCCGGCAGATCGCATCGGACCGCGTCAGCGCGGTGCAGTACATCCGGTTCGAACTGACGGCGGAACAGCGGGCGCGCTGGCGCGAGGGCGTGCGCATGGTGGTCGATCACCCCGGCTACCTGGCCGAGACGCCGCTGAGCGCCGATCAGTTGGCGGAACTCGGGCGGGATTTCGAGAGCTAGGTCCCTGACCCCTTGATCCGGTTCGCATGTGGGGCAGCTTGTCAAGCTGCGCGCCGGTTGGCAACCGGCGCTGAAGGCGGGTTGCCAACCCACCGCGGGCTGCCAGCCTCGCTTTAGCGTGCCGTGTCGGCACTCGTGCCGACACATTGTTCCTACGTGCTCTCCAAAGCGCTCGCCATGGCCATCGAGATGCGCCGCCATGTGGCCTTCTCTGTGCCGAGGTGCCGCCGCCCGGCTTTCGTCAGCCGATAATATCTGGCCCGCCGGTTGTTCTCGGACTCGCCCCACGACGACTCCACCCATCCCGCCTCTTCCATCCGGTGCAGCGCCGGGAACAAGGAGCCAGGCTTGACCTGGAACGTGCCCTGGGTAATCTGTTCGATGCGCCGCGCGATCGCGAGCCCGTGCTTCTGATCCAGCTCGAGCGTCTTGAGGATCAGCAGGTCCAGGGTGCCCTGGAGCAGGTTGGTCTGGCCAGTCGGCATGGCGTCTTCCTATAGTTCCTCTATAGGGACGGTAGCTCAGTCCCTATAGAATGTCAACAGGAGGGGCGCTTACTGGCACTTGTTCAGCCTGGTTATCTTTGGCTCCTCGAGCGCGCCCGATGGGCACTCCAGACACGCCCAGTCGGCATCGTAGCACTCGCCCACACGGTATTGTCCGTCGCGGAATCGATACACAAACAGCGTCCTCTCGCTAGCGGAGTCGTGCGCGCCGAGCACGAGGTCGTTGAACCCATTGCTACGGCCTGCCGCAACGGTGAAGACCTCAATGCCGCCAATTCCGTCCTTGCCGCGCGTGTCAAGCAGCTTCCGGAATCCTGCTGGCGTCTCCTGAAACACCCAGAATGGACAGTTGCCCGTACCGCCGCATCCGGCCTTGAAATCATTCGCCTGCGCAAGTACCTCCGCGACGCCATCCTCATTGAGGTCGACAAGCTTTACCCGAGTGTTCGCCGAGAGCGCGCGCAGTTCACGCTCCGAGTGGATTTCCAGGTCGGCCTTGAAAGGCCGAATCTCCGCGGCGATCGCGTCAATGAGCGATGCCTTCTTGTTGGGGCTCAGCTCACTGGATCTGCGAATTGTCTGGTCGTAACCGAGCTCCTGCGCCTTGCGCCTACTCCATCGAAAGTGTTCTTCGCTCGTGCGAACCGAAGGTGGTGTCTGCGCGAGCCCGGCCAACCCCAGCGCGACGATTGCGACAGCGGTACGCCTCATTGCCAGCCACGCTATTTCGCCGAAACTTGCCCGATCGCCCGCTCCGTCGCCTCCAGCAGCGCATCCGGCCCCACCGGAGCCCCCGTCGCCCCCGTCATCCACAGGTCCGGCGCGATGCGCCCCTGCCGCGCCACCCGCTCCACCTCCGGCCCGATCTTCCCCACCTTGCGCATGTGCTCCCCGAGCTGGTGCGCGATGAAGTGCCCGATCGGATAATCAGGCAGGTACAGGAACGAGTCGATCATGTGCGAGTAGACCCCCAGCAGCACCACGTCGCGCTGGCGGAACACCGGCGCGTAGTAACGGTTCCAGGTCTCGGCCGCGATGCGCACCGTGGCGTTCTTCAGATCGGCGGCCGAGGCGTCCGGATGCTCGTACATCCAGTGCCACACCGCCATATCCACCAGCGCCACCCCCGCAATCTCGTACGTCCCCCAGAAATCGTTCAGCGTCGCCAGCGCCTCCTCCTCCCGGCCCGGGCTCGCCAGGCCAAGCAGCTCGAGATCCTTCGCCTGGAACACGAACGCGATGGCCTCGGTGAACGCGGTGTTCGGCACGCCGTTCAGCAGCCAGTGGTCGATCTCGTTCAGCGAGAAAGTCTGCTCCACGTTGTGGCCCATCTCATGAACGGCGATGTTGTATCCCTTGTAATCCATCCCGTTCGGTCCCACGCGCGTGCGCAGATGCGCCGGCCACGGACGCAGTTGCGAACCCCAGGCGTGCCCGGAACCCCGCGCGGGGTCCACCACGATGTGCTCGGCCAGGTAGCGCGCCTTCTCCGGACTAAATCCCATCGCTTCGAACAGGCGCGGC
This sequence comes from Bryobacteraceae bacterium, assembly GCA_035602665.1. GTDB lineage: Bacteria > Acidobacteriota > Terriglobia > Bryobacterales > Bryobacteraceae > DASWZN01. Next base: position 6,282 of record DATNLV010000737.1, read on the forward strand.
ATGTCCTGGTGGTAGGCCTCGGGAGTCGGATACTTCTTGCGCGTCATCTCATCGAGCTGCGCCTCGGTGTAAACTCCGCGCGCCTTGAAGCCCCCGTACCAGATGTCGAAAGGCTCGAGCGGCCTCCCCAACCGTTGCTCGATCAGGGCGGCGACCTTGGGAACCAGCGGCGACGTCAGCACCCGCTCGAACATCGCCCGCACCCGCGCCTCCGGCAGCTCGCGCTCCTCGTCGAACTTGCGCGCCATGTGCGAGGGCGCGGCCGGCGAGTAGGGGTCCACGCCCTTGATGGCGCGGAACCCGGCCAGCAGCACCTCGTAGCGCGTGTCCGGCTCGGGCTGGTTGGTGACGTTCGCCGCGGCCGGCCGCGCACCGTCGTAATCCTTCTCCGTGGACGCCTGCACCTGGTTGGTGTAGGGGTTCCAATCGACGGTCGGGTTATCGACAACGGCTT
>DATNLV010000078.1:0-10764 GCA_035602665.1 Bryobacteraceae bacterium
AAATTCTCGGGCCCGGACGTGGACCTCCTGCTCGAGAACAAAGCGGAGTTGCTGCTGGCGCTGGAGCAACTCACCATGGAAGTGCTGGGCATGCCGCCCGAAGAGCACTCCCGGCTGTGCTTCGACGCCAACGACTATCGCATGCTGCGCATCGAGGAGCTGCGGGTAAGCGCGCTGACGGCGGCGGAGAAGGTGAAGCGCTCGCACACGCCGTTCCACTTCAATCCGATGAACAGCCGCGAGCGCCGCGTCATCCACCTGGCTCTGCGCAACGAACCCGCGGTCCGCAGCGAGAGCGTGGGGATGGGACCGCAGCGGCAGGTGGTGGTCTGTCCCGCGGACATGCCGACTCCCACCGAACCGGTATTCACGGCGCCTGCGCCACCTTCCCGGTCAGAAGGCCGCCGGCCGCCCATGCGCCGCGGCGGGCCACCCCGACGGCGCGGGTAATTCGGGCTACCCGTCGGCCGCTATTTCGGGTATTGTAGTCCTCGTGACACGCGCTGTCGTTGGAACCGTGGCCGTCGCAGCGGGCTGCGTACTGATGCTTTCGTGGGGCTGCCCCGGCTCATCTTCCGATACCTACACGCCTGTACCGACCCCGACCCCCACACCGTTGCCCCAATACGATGCGTGTATGTCGGACGCGCCCGTCGATCCCGGCAACCCGAGCGAGCCGGTCATCACACTGCTCGGCGCCAGGGTCGTCAGCCAGCCGGTGGGCGTCCCCTACGTCGACGCAGGCGCGACCGCCACCGATCCGCACGACGACGATATTACGAGCAGGATCGCGGTTGCGGGAACGGTGGACGTGAACACCGTGGGCGACTACCTGATCCGCTACAACGTGGTGGATAGCGCCGGATTGCCCGCAGTCGAAGTGGTGCGGATGGTTCGCGTCAACGCGGGCAAGTTCTCGGAGCAGACGGCCAAGGATTTCGGCACCACCAGCGCCCACCTGCCCTACTACGAGCACCTGCCGGTGAACTACAGTGCCGACCCCGCGCAGAAGTTTCCGCTCATCGTCTTCCAGCACGGATGGGGAGGCGCGCGATTCACCGCGGACGGGACGGCGGTTCAGATCCCGCTCGAATCGGCATTCGGCGACATGAAGGAGCTGATCGCTAGCGGCCTCTGGGACGACTCGCGTCCCTTCATCGTGCTCTCGCCGCAGCGTTGCGTAGACCCGCAGATCGGCGACTACACCGCACTGATGACGAAGATCTTCATCGACTACGCGATCAACACCTACAAGGTGGACACCTCGCGCATCTATGTGGCCGGCTACAGCGCGGGCTCGTGCCTGACCTGGGACTACGTGGCTCATTACCCTAGCCAGATCGCGGCCGTGCTTCCGATGTCCGGCTCCGGAGGAACGAATCTGGGGTGCACGCTCAAACTGACTCCTTCGTGGGCGTTTGAGGCGGCTGACGATCCGGCGGGCCCGTATATGAACCAGGTGGACACGGTCAATTCCATCAATGCGTGCAATCCGACAGAGCGCGCCAAGATCACGGTCTTCGCTTCAGGCGGGCACAACCTGGCGGAAGAATACCTGACCATTAACTTGACCGGCCTCGGCCAGGGACTGCCGGCTTACGACCCGTACGACCAGAGCATCTACGACTGGCTGCTGGCGCACACACGGTCGGCGCCGACGCCGCTATTCCTGGGCCGTCCTGTTGACCCGCAGGCGTTCACAGCGACCCCGTCCGCGGTTGCGTTCGGCCATTCGGCCAAGCTGGAGTGGTCCGCGCCGGGCGCGGCCTCCTGCATGGCATCCGGCGACTGGACAGGCCAGCGCCCGGCGAGCGGAACCGAGTCCGTCCGGCCACCCGCCCCCGGCACGTACGGGTACGTGCTGACGTGCGGTGGCGCTTCGCAGTCGGTGACGCTTACGGTCGAAGAGCCGCGGCCGGGACCGGAGTTTTCGCGTCCATCTCCTTCAGGTGGTCATACCAAGTGAGCTTCAGCGTCACCGTGGTCACCGCGACGACGGCGAAGGCCAGCGCGGCGCGGCTGAACTCCTGGATCACGATGTAGATCGGCAGAACCACCAACGCCACCTGCCACACGATGCCGACGGCGACGTTGAACATGTCGCGCCAGAAATCCGGGTTGGGTCTGAAAGCGGGATCGTCCTGCTGGACCTTCCTGAGCACCGGACCCCAGAAGCCCCACGGCCGCACGCGGCGATAGAAGTCAGCGAGGACCGCATCGTCCTCCGCCTTCGTCAGCAGCGTACCGGCGACGCAGCCGATCAGCGAGATCAGAAACACCAGGATGAAGCCCAGCGAGACGCTGAGGTTCAAGGAGTGCGCCTGCGCGTAGCCTTGGAGCGACGGAATTCGCGCCATGATGCCCGGAATCGTCAGCGAAGCCGTGATGCCGGCCACCATCCCCCAGAAGTAACCGTAGCCGTTGAAGCGCCACCAGTACCACTTGAGAACATTGGACGCCGTGTAGCCTCCCCACAGGCCGGAGACGATCCAGATCACGACGTCGTTGACCGAGGCCACATACCAACCGATCCCTGTCCCGATCACCACTACCGCGAAGGAACTGAGATAACTCAGCCGCACGTACGTGCGCGGGCTCGCGTTCGGATTGATGAAGCGCTTGTAGATGTCGTTGACGAAGTACGGAGGCGCGGCGTTCACCGTGGCGGCAAAGTTCGACATGTAGGCCGCCAGCAGGCCGGCGATCAGGAAGCCGAGCAGGCCGGTGGGAACGAAGCGGCCCAGCGCGAGCGGCAGCACGGCTTCGAAATCCATGTGCGTTCCCATGGCGCGGATGTGGTCGCTGTAGAACGCCAGCGCCAGAATGGTCAGCCCCGTGATGAGGAAGTAGCGCGGGAACGTCAGCACCACGTTGACCCATCCACTCATCATGGAGGCTTCCTTCGGGTTCTTACAGGAGAGGACGCGCTGCATGTCGTAGTTCGGCGCAGGGCCGGCCGCACTGATCAGCACGCCCTTGAACAGCAGCGCCATGACGAAGAATCCGAAAAGCCCGTAGCCGTCTTCGGCGACCTTGGCGGTGGCCGAGGGCAGCAGGGTGGACCAATCCATATTCAGGTGCCAGCCGAAGAACACGTTGTCCCATCCAGCGGGAACGCACTTGTGCAGCAGGCTGGGCGCCACCTTCGCCATGGCGATGATGCCGACGGCGAAGGAGGCGATCGAGAGAATGCAGAACTGCAGGACCTCGGTGACCACCACGCTGAACATGCCGCCCTTGACCACGTAGATGGTGGTGATGGCGATCAGGATCAGCGCGTACTGGTTGGGGGACAGGCTCCAGGGCAGGAAGTTCGCGGCGAACTTGCCGATGCCCTTGAAGCCGTAGCTGAAGAATCCGATGATGCTGACGAACGCGTAAATGACGACGATGATGTGCGCGAGTTGAGCGCCGCGGCCCTTGCCGAAGCGGGTTTGGATCCACTCGGCGCCGGTCATGACGTTGGAGCGCCGCAGCCAGGCCGAGAGGAAAACCATGAGGAAGATCTGGTTGAACGTGGGCCACAGCCAGGGAATCCAGACGCTCTTCAGCCCGTAAACGAACATCCAGTAAACCAGCAGCATGGTGCCGCTGATATCGAACATGCCCGAGGCGTTCGAAATCCCCAGCACGTACCAGGGCATGGTGTTGCCGCCCAGGAAGTACGCCTTCATGTCCTTGGAGGCACGATGGGAAACCCAGTAGCCAATCAGGACGGACAAGAGCAGGTACGCGAGTATGATCGCGATGTCAATAGCGTGAAGACTCAGCACCTAACACCTCAGTTTCGCGGCGCCGTGGGGCGCCAAGGGGGCTTGGATCAGAGCAATCATTATATCCGACCACAGAGGGCGAAATAGCTCCGTGTGGGGCGGACCCCCTGGTCCGCGCGGGTCCCCCTGGACCCGCCCCTTGCTGACCCAGGCCGACGAGGGCGTCGGCCGCGGACCAGGGGGTCCGCCCCACCTTACCCCAACGGCCCGCAGAAGAAATCGAGCGACTTGGCGATGTACTGCTTCATCTCCGTGCGCTTGACCACCGCGTCGAGCATGCCGGTCTTCAGCAGGAACTCCGCGCGCTGGAAGCCCTCGGGCAGCTTCTGGCGAATGGTCTGCTCGATGACGCGCGGGCCGGCGAATCCGATCTGGGCGCCGGGCTCGCCGATGTTGAGATCGCCCAGCATGGCGAAACTGGCGGTGGTGCCGCCGGTGGTGGGGTCGGTGAGTACGCTGATGAACGGGATTCCGGCCTCGTCGAGCGCCATCAGGGCGGCCGACATCTTGGCCATCTGCATCAGGCTCACCGCGCCTTCCTGCATGCGCATGCCGCCGGAGGCCGAGACGATGATGAGCGGCTTGCGCTCGGCGATGGAGCGCTCGATGGCGCGGGTGATCTTCTCGCCCACCGCCGCGCCCACGCTGCCGCCGATGAACTTCAGCTCGAAGGCGCAGATGTAGACCGGGCGGCCGGCCAGCGTCCCTGCGGCCGAGATGACGGCATCGCGGAGCGTGGTGGCTTTCTCCATGGAGCTGAGGCGCTCGGTGTAGGGCTTGGAATCCACGAAGTCGAGCGGATTGCTGGAGGCGAGGCCGGCGTCGAACGTCTCCCATGATCCATCGAAAAGCTGCTTCAGCCGGCTCGCGGCGTCCACGCGGAAGTGGTAACTGCAGCGCGGGCAGACGTTCTGGTTCTCCTCCAGCGCTTTCTTCCAGACGATCTGCCGGCAGCCGTCGCACTTGAGCCACAAGCCCTCGGTCTTGACCTTGCGCTCGCCTTCGGAGCTGGCTTTATCTTTCGAGGACTTCTCTCTGGTGAACCAGGGCATTAGTAGTCGATGCCTCGCTGCGCCAGGATTCCCTGGTGGAACGGATGCTTGATCTCCTTCATCTCGGTGACCAGGTCGGCCGCCTCGACGAGCTGGGGATGGGCGTTTCGGCCCGTGGCGATGACGTGCAGGCGCTCGGGCCGGCGGGCCAGGTCCTCGAGCACCTGCGCGATGGGCAGCATGCCGTAGTGGATCGTGTAGTTCAATTCGTCCAGGATCACCATGTCATATCGATCCGACTGCATCGCTTCGACGGCCGCGCTCCAGGCCTCCGCGGCAAGGCGCACGTCCTCTGGGTCGGGCTTCTCCGCACCCACCTTTACGAAGCCGCGGCCCATGGGCCGGATCTCGAAGGCGCCGCCGAGCATCGGAGCACTGTCCAACTCTCCATAGTGCCACGAACCCTTGATGAACTGGATCATGAGGACCTTAAAGCCCTGGCCGACCCCCCGGAAGGCCACCCCCATGGCGGCGGAGGTCTTGCCCTTGCCGTTACCGGTAAAGACCATGAGCAGCCCCTTGTCCATCGTTGTTACGGTAGCACAGGGGAAGATAGCCGTCAGCGGTCACCGCGGATACGGGTGCCCCCGCAGCGTCGTCGCCGCCCGGTAGATCTGCTCTGTCAGCATGACGCGCGCGAATTCGTGCGGGAAGGTCATGGGGGAGAGCGAGAGCAGCAGGCCGGCGCGGGGCTTCCAATCGGGCGGGAGGCCGTCGGCTCCGCCGATGACGAACACCAGGTCGCGGCCTTCCATTTCGGCCTTCGAGACCAGCGCGATGAAGGCAGCGGAATCCATCGTGCGGCCCGCTGCGTCGAGCAGGATCTTGGTGGCGCTGGGGTGGCGCGCCCAGGGATCGAACCGGTCCGGCCGGATCTCGCGCATCTCACATGGCATGTAACGGGTGGTGCGCTTGACGTACTCTTCGGCCATCGCGTTGGCGCCGGCGTCGCGCGGCTTGCCCACGTAGTAGATGCTGACCTTCACGGGACCATTGAACCATGTCCTTCGTATAATTAGAACGAGGTGGCTGGGAGATGCAAGTGAACCCCATGGCCGGCAAGCCGGCGACCGCGTCCATGCTGGTGAATGTCCCGAAGCTGATCACCGCATATTACACCGAGCGGCCGGATCCCGCGATCGCGGCCCAGCGGGTGGCTTTCGGCACGTCGGGTCATCGCGGCTCCTCGTTCGAGCGGTCCTTCAACGAATGGCACATCCTGGCAACGACCCAGGCGATTGCCGACTACCGCCGCGCCAACGGCATCGACGGGCCGCTGTTCCTCGGCATCGACACGCATGCACTTTCCGAGCCCGCCTCCGCCACGGCGCTCGAGGTGCTGGCGGCCAACGGCGTCGAGACGATGATCGCGGAGGGAACCGACTACACCCCCACGCCGGCGGTGTCGCACGCCATCCTCACCTACAACCGGGACCGCAAGACCGGCCTCGCGGACGGCATTGTCGTCACGCCTTCGCACAATCCTCCCGAGGACGGCGGCTTCAAGTACAACCCGCCCAACGGCGGACCGGCCGAGGCGTCCATCACCGGCTGGATCGAGAACCGCGCCAACCAGCTCCTCGAGAGCCGGTTGGATGGCGTGAAGCGCGTGCCGTTCGCCACCGCGCTCGGGGCGCCGACCACGCATCGCCACAACTACCTCGACGCCTACGTAGCCGACCTGGCGAACGTCATCGACATGGACGTGATCCGAACGGAGGGCCTCAAGCTGGGCGTCGACCCGCTGGGCGGCGCGGGCGTTCACTACTGGGGACCGATCGCCGAGCGCTACCACATCAACCTCACCGTGGTGAACGAGGCCGTCGATCCCACCTTCCGGTTCATGACCGTCGATTGGGACGGGCGGATCCGCATGGACCCGTCGTCGCCCTACGCCATGCGCAGCCTGATCGGATTGAAGGACCGCTTCGACGTGGCCTTCGCCTGCGACACCGATCACGACCGGCATGGCATCGTCACCCGCAGCGCGGGACTGCTGCCGCCCAATCACTACCTGGCTGTTTCGATCGACTACCTGTTCCGGAATCGCCCGCGCTGGCGGAAAGACGCGGCCGTCGGCAAGACCGTGGTGTCGAGCAGCATGATCGACTATGTGACCAGGAAGCTGGAGCGCCGGCTGCACGAAGTGCCGGTGGGTTTCAAGTGGTTCGTGGACGGACTCTTTGACGGTTCTCTGGGCTTCGGCGGAGAAGAGAGCGCCGGAGCGTCGTTCGTGCGCATGGATGGGAGTGTCTGGACCACGGATAAGGACGGCATCATCGCGGCCCTGCTCGCGGCCGAGATGACGTCGCGCCTCAAGCGCGATCCGGGCGAGGTCTATACGGAACTGACGAAGGAGTTCGGCGATCCGGTGTACGACCGCATCGATGCGCCCGCGACGGCGGAACAGAAGGCCGTTCTGGCGCGTCTGGCGCCGGACCAGATCCGCGTGACTGAACTGGCGGGCGACAAGATCGACAAGGTATTGACGCAGGCGCCGGCCGGAGGCGCCATCGGCGGAGTGAAGGTGATCGCGGCGGGCGGATGGTTCGCAGCGCGGCCGTCGGGCACCGAGGAGATCTACAAAATCTACGCCGAAAGCTTCCGCGGCAAGGAGCACCTGGAGCGCATCCAGGCGGAGGCGCAGGAAATTGTCGGACAGGCGCTGAAGGAAAAGCCCAAAGCAGGAGTGGCCACGAATGAACACGAATGAACACGAATAAAACAAAAACTCTTTTCTGAGCCTTTTCTTATTCGTGTTCATTCGTGTTCATTCGTGGCCCGGTCTGAGTTTTTGACTGTGCACGACTGGGGGGAACATGGATGACCTGGACGCCACTCTGAGGTCGCTCAACGAGCTGGCGATGAATTTGCGGTGGTCCTGGAACCGCTCGGCCGATGAGTTGTGGGGACGGATGGATCGGGAGTTGTGGGAGCTGACGCAGAATCCGCTGGTGATCCTGCAGACGGTCTCGCAGGAGAAGCTCCGGGAAGTGGCGGCCGATCCGAAATTCTGCGAGCGCCTGGACGAGATCGTCAAGGGAATGCGCGAGTCCATGGACCACCCGGCGTGGTTCCAGAACGCGCACCCGGATGCGCCGCTGAAGCTGGCGGCCTACTTCAGCATGGAGTACATGCTGACCGAAGCGCTCCCGATCTACTCGGGCGGCCTCGGCAACGTAGCGGGTGACCAGCTCAAAGCGGTGAGCGACTTGGGCGTCCCTGTGGTGGGAGTCGGGCTGCTCTACCAGCAGGGCTACTTCCGCCAGGAGATCGACGCGTACGGCAACCAGCAGGCACTGTATCCGTTCAACGACCCCGGACAATTGCCGGTCAAGCCCGTCCGCGACACGAGCGGAGAATGGGTGCGGCTGGCGCTGGCGCTGCCGGGTCTCAAGCTGTGGGTCCGCGCCTGGCAGGTGCAGGTGGGCCGGACCCTGCTGTACCTGCTCGATAGCAACGACCCGGCCAATACGCCGGCCTACCGGGGCATCACCAGCGAGCTATACGGCGGGGGCCTCGATGTACGAATCAAGCAGGAGATGGTGCTGGGAATCGGGGGATGGCGGCTGTTGCGCACGCTCGGCCTGAAGCCCGACGTCTGCCACCTGAACGAGGGCCACGCCGCGTTCGCCGTTCTCGAGCGGGCCCGTTCCTACATGACGGAGTGCAAGCAGCCGTTTGACGCGGCGCTGGCAGTCACGCGGGCCGGGAATCTGTTCACCACGCACACTCCGGTGGGCGCCGGCTTCGATCGCTTCCCGCCCGATCTCATGGAGCGCTATCTGCGGCACTACGCCGATCACACGCTCGGCATCGGCATGCACGACATGCTGGCGCTGGGGCGGCTGGACCCCAACGACAACTCGGAGCCGTTCAACATGGCATATCTCGCCCTGCGCGGGAGCGGCGCCGTCAACGCGGTCAGCCGCCTCCACGGCCAGGTCAGCCGGCGCCTGTTCTCGGTGCTCTTCCCGCGTTGGCCGGAGAGCGAGGTCCCGATCGGATACGTGACCAACGGCGTGCACGTGCCGACCTGGGAATCCCAGCCAGCCAGCGATGTGTGGAAGCGCGCCTGCGGAGACGAACGCTGGTTGGGCACCATGGAGTGCGTGGGCCCAAACCTGCGCGGAGTCAGCGATGCGGACCTGTGGGAGTTGCGCACGAAGGCCAGGCGACAATTGATCGAGCGCACTCGCAGGCGGCTAGCCCGCCAGCGCTCGGGGCAAGGCGCGGGCACGCAGGAAGTTGCTGCCGCCGAGCGGATTTTCGATTTCGATACCCTGACGCTCGCCTTCGCGCGCCGGTTCGCGGCCTACAAGCGCCCCAACCTGCTCCTGGCCGACCCGGAGCGGCTGGCGCGCATCCTCACCGACAAGCAGCGGCCGGTGCAGTTGCTTCTGGCAGGCAAGGCCCATCCTGCCGATCTGGAGGGCCAGGGGATGCTCAAGCAGTGGAGCGACTTCCTGCACCGCCCCGACGTTCGCCCGCACGTCGTTTTTCTGGCCGACTACGATATGCTTCTCACCGAGCGGCTGGTCCACGGCGCGGACGTCTGGATCAATACGCCCCGCCGCCCGTGGGAGGCCAGCGGCACCAGCGGGATGAAGGTGCTGGTCAACGGCGGCGTGAATCTCTCGGAGCTCGACGGCTGGTGGGCCGAGGCCTATCAGCCCGACATCGGCTGGGCGATCGGCGATGGCCAGGAGCACCACGACGACCCCGCGTGGGACCACGTCGAAGCCGAAGAGTTGTATTCGCGTCTCGAGAGCGAAGTGATCCCCGAGTTCTACAACCGCAACGAGGCCGGCATTCCCACCGCGTGGATCGCGCGGATGCGGGAGAGCATGGCGCGGCTGACTCCGCAGTTTTCCGCCAACCGGACCGTGCGCCAATATGTGGAAGAGCACTACCTGCCCGCAGCCACGGCTTATCGCGAGCGTTCGGCCACCTGCGCCGATTTCGCTAGCGGCCTGCTCGGCTGGCAGCGCGCCCTGGCGACGCACTGGCCGCACGTGCACTTCGGCGGGGCGACCAGCGCGACCGCGGACGGCGCGCATACCTTCGAGGTGCAGGTGTACCTCGACGAGCTCGATCCCGAGGCCGTGCACGTCGAGCTGTACGCCGATCCGGACGTGCGGCAGGTGATGACCCGCGGCCAGCAGTTGGTGGGCTCGGCGAATGGCTATATGTACACCGGGCGCGTACCCGCAGACCGGCCGGCGAGCGACTACACGCCGCGCCTGGTTCCGTATCGCGCCGGCGTGAGGGTGCCGCTGGAGGCGCCGCAGATTCTCTGGCAGCGGTGATTCAGGCGGGCACGCTCTACGGGCTCTTGCTCTTGCTGCTGTTCATCAACACCACGCCGGCAATCGCGCCCCCGCCTGCCGCGATGGCCACTCCCGCTATTATGGCGGTGGTGTGACTGGACTTCGCGACCGTCGCCGCGGTCGGGGCGCGCGTCGGAAGCTCGGCGCCGGCCGACTGCGCGGCCGCCACGCAGCCGCCGGGACCGATCTGTTCGAGCGCGCTGACCCGGACGACTTGCGACGCGCCTTCGGCCGGGGGAGCCGAGGCATCGACGGTGCCTTGGATCTCGACGCGATTGCCCAGTTGCGCCGTCAACTGCGCCTCGTCTCCCTTGAGCTCCACCACGACGTTCGCGGTCTGGTCAACCAGAATGAACCGGCCGGCTTTGCGCAGCAAGCAACCGGACATACGCGCGGCGCTCTCGGGCTGCGCCTGCGGGTCGAAGCGCAGGGTGGCGCCGGCCGTCACGTTTGCAATCAGCGGGCCGGACGCCTTGAATACGCGCGCCGGTCCGCCCAGCGCCGCGACCAGCACCATCTTGTCGCCGTCGAGGCGTATGCGCGTAGTCGCTCCACGGGCGCTCGAGATTCGCAATCCTCGCGCCTCGATTTCGTAACCGGACGGAGCCT
>DATNLV010000083.1:0-2532 GCA_035602665.1 Bryobacteraceae bacterium
CTACGAGACCAGGCCCCTAAGCTCGGTCAACGAGTCCATCTCCGAAGTCCTTCACGGCAAGGCAAAGGCACGCATCGTCCTCACACCGTAAGGCCCGCAGCGGAGCTTCCCGTCCGACCGCCTCGCCTGCTTCCGGCCTCCGCGACCGCGTCATCGACCGCATCCCGCGTGTGGTTGCCTATCTAGGCGGTCCAGCCCTGAATCGAAGTGCCGCGCAGGGCGCTACCCGCACTGTCAGGATGCGGGTGCTCCTGAGCGTGGCCGTGGTGCTGTGGCTGGCGGGCGGCGGCATCGAGCCATGTCGAGTCGCGGCATCTGACCCGGGGGTGCCAGACTTGAGCGATGACAGGTGCCCTGCTCGCCGTTGAGCTGAAGGACGTCAGGAAGCATTTCGGGCAGGTGCAGGCGGTCAGGGATATCGACGTGAGCATCGCGTCGGGAGAAATCGTGGCGATGCTCGGGCCCAACGGCGCGGGCAAGACATCCACCATCGACATCATCCTCGGCTTGTCCCGGCAGACGTCCGGGCAGGCGCTCGTTTTCGGCATGCACCCCCGGCAGGCAGTCACCCGCGGCCTGGTCTCGGCGGTGATGCAGACGGGCGGGCTGCTGAAGGACCTGACCGTCAAGGAGACCGTGCAGTACACCGCCAGCCTGTTCGCACAGAGCAAGCAGAGCAAGCGGACCGCCGAGGTGCTGGACCGGGCGGGAATCACCCAGATCGCGGACCGCCGGGTGGGAAAGTGCTCAGGCGGCGAGCAGCAGCGGCTCAGATTCGCCATGGCACTGGTCTCCGACCCCGAACTGCTTGTCCTGGACGAGCCGACCACCGGGATGGACGTCGAGGGGCGGCGCAGCTTCTGGGCGTCGATCCGCAAGGACGCCGAGCAGGGCAGGACGGTACTGTTCGCCACGCACTACCTGGAGGAAGCGGACGCCTATGCCGACCGGATCATCCTGCTGCGGCACGGGCAGAAGATCGCCGACGGCACCGCGTCCGAGATCAAGGCGATGTCGGCGGGCCGCACCGTGCGGGTGACGATGGCCGAAGCCAGCGAGGCTGAGCTCCGCGCCATTCCCGGCGCGGACAGCGTGGAGATCCGCGGCGAGACCGTCCTCATCCATGCGAACGACAGCGACGCGGTGGCCAGGTACCTGCTGACGCGCACCTCAGCCAGGGACCTTGAAATCACCGCTCGCGGCATCGAGGACGCGTTCCTCGCACTGACCGGCGACGACGCCGAGCCAGGCAGCGTGAACACTGGAGCTATCGGATGACCACAACGCCAGTGCCAGATCTGAGCGGCCGGCGGCCCCCGGCCCTCGGCGGCTTCAACCTGACCGCGCTGAGTCTGGAGATCCGCCGGCTGCGGCGGAACCCGCGCGCCGTCATCATCACGGTCATCGTCCCGGTCATCTTCTTCTTCGCCTTCGGGCTGAATAAAGCCAACACGACAGGCAACTACGGCCACGGGAACTACGCGGCTTGGGTTCTGGTCAGCCTCGCGCTTTATGGCGCCATATTCTCGACCACCTACACGGGCGCGGGGGTGTCCGTCGAGCGCGCCCAGGGCTGGAGCAGGCAGCTCCGGCTGACGCCGCTATCGCCTGCCGCCTACATCGGCATGAAGGTGGCGACCGCGCTGGTTCTCGGGCTCGTCCCGATTACTGTCGTGAACGTGGTCGGCGGGATCCTGACCCACAAGGCCTCGATGCCCGTCTACCTGTGGATCGTCAGCGCCCTGTGCGTCTGGATCGGCTCGCTGCTTTTCGCCGCGTTCGGGCTGTTCATCGGGTTCCTGGTGCCCGCCGATGCCGTCCCGCAGCTTCTTGGCCTGATCATGTCGCTGTTCGCTTTCGTGGGCGGCCTGTTCATCCCGATCAGCCTGCTCCCGCAGACCATACAAGACATCGCCAAATGGTCTCCTGAGTACGGGCTGAACCAGCTGGTGCACGCGCCGCTGCTCGGCGGCGGCGTGGACTGGACCTGGATCGTCAACGTCATCGCGTGGCTGGCGATCTTCGCCGTGGGCGCGGTCTGGCGATTCAGCAAGGACACCGCGCGAGTCTGAGCCAGGTCAGCGGATCCGCAGCGCCAGTTCCGGTGATGCCGCCGGTGAGCGAGGTGCCGGTGCTGAGCCCGCTGTCGCGGACGCGTTCGGGGAGGTCGCCGTGCTCTACGCGTTCGAGGTTAGTCCATCACTGGGCCATCTGGCAGCCGCCCAGTACTCAGGCGGGGCCGGCCGGGATCGGGGTGAGGATCTCCATGAGATGGCCGTCCGGGTCCCTGAAGTAGGTGCCGCGGCGGCCGTTGCCGCTTGTATAGGCCTGGCCGGGCTGGCGGCAGCCAGGATCGGCATAGTAAGTGATGCCGCTATCTTTGATCCGCCCGAACGCGGCTTCGAATTCCTCTTCGCTCAGCTGGAAAGCGTAGTGGTGCTCGTCGACGTGGTCGTGGCGGTCGAAGTCCAGGCTCACCCCGTTGGCTAGCGTGACCGGCGTGAAGTGCGCCAGCGGCGGGTCAACGGGCAG
>DATNLV010000097.1:0-5210 GCA_035602665.1 Bryobacteraceae bacterium
AAACTTAGGCCGAAATGATAGCATCCAAACTAATAGTAGAACATTTAGGCGGGAGAGCCGGAGTCGCACGCACGATGCGGAGCTGGGTAGAGGGGATTCGGCACTGGGCGCGCGCGGGAGGCCGGCCGAGCGAGCCGGTGATCGGGCTGGCGCTGGGCGGCGGATTCGCGCGCGGCATCGCGCACCTGGGCGTTCTGCGCGTTTTCGAACAGCACCGGATTCCGTTGGGCAGGATTGCCGGCGTGAGCGCGGGCGCCATTGTCGCGGCCGCATACGCCAGCGGGGCGAGCGTTGAAGAGATCGCCGACGCCGCGCGCGGGATGCGGTTCAAGGATGTGGCCCGGTGGGGGATCAGCCTGCTCGGCCTGGCGGGTAGCGAACGGATGGCGGAGTTTCTGCAGCGCCTGCTGAAGGTGTACCGTTTCGAGGAGATGCGCATCCCGCTGGCGGTGGTGGCGACGGACCTGAAGACGGGGCGGCCGGTGGTGTTCCGCGATCGCGGCGACGTGCTGTTGCCGATTCGCGCGAGTTGCTCCTACCCCGGACTTTTTCGCCCGGTGCGGTGCGAGGGCCAGCACCTGGTGGACGGCGCCATGACCATGGAGGTGCCGGCGGTTGCGGTGCGCGGGCTGGGCGCGACGAAGGTGGTCTCGGTGGTGCTGCCGATGAACGGGGAGTTCGACCCGCGCAACATGCTGCAGGTGGTGAACCGCTGCTTCCAGATCATGCAGCGGCGGAGCGAGCAGGAGTGGCGGCGGGCGTCGAGCGTGGTGATCGAGCCCGATGTCAACGGCATGACGTGGGATGGTTTCGAGAGCGCGGAGCGGCTGATTGAGCGCGGGGAGAAGGCGGCGCGGGCGGCGCTGCCGCGGATTCTTTCGTGGATGGAGCGGGGGGCGGGGGCTGGGGAGACGGCGCGAACGGCCAAAACATTACTGGCCGCCGATGAACGCCGATGAACGCCGATGGGGGACAGAAGGTTGTCGGCGTTTATCGGGGGCTCATATTGTCCGGACCGGCGGGTCTGGAGACCCGCTGCAGGCGTGGACGCCTGCCCCACTTTGGGCGGCGGATGATGCTTGGGCTTCGGGAGCGGGTCTGGAGACCCGCTGCAGGCGTGGACGCCTGCCCCACCGGGTGCCTACTCCTCTTTGCGGATTTGCTGGGAGAGGTAGCGGTCGAGGCCGACCTCGCCGATCTGGTGGAGCTGGGTCTCGAGATAGTCTACGTGGTCTTCCTCATCGGCCAGGAGGACTTCGAAGAGCTCGCGGGAGGCGGCGTCGGCGGCCTCGGTGCAGACCTTGATGGCGGCGTTGTACATGGCGACGGCGCCGAGTTCGAGGGCGAGATCGTTTTCGAGCTGGGCCTTGACGTTGGCTCCGATCTTCAGGGGCAGCGTCTCGGCCATGGTCGGCGCGGCGTCGAGGAAGAGCAGCCGCTCGATCAGCTTTTCGGCGTGCTTCATCTCTTCGATCGAGTGCTTCTTGGCAGCCGCATGGAGCCGGGGATAGCCCCAGTTCTCGCACATTTCGCTGTGCAGGAAGTACTCGTTGATAGCGGTGAGCTCCTCTTTCAGTCCCTCGTTCAGGGCGGCGATTACGTTCGGGTTACCTTGCATGAAGACATCTCCTCTTGAGTGTGATATCAGACTGCCATTCTGCATAGTACACTGTCTTGCATGGACACGAATACGGAGAGGGGACCAGGGCGGGTCGTTGGCATCGGCGGGGTGTTCTTCAAGTCCGGCGATACGGCAGGGATGAATGCCTGGTACGCCGAGAACCTTGGAGTGGCGACCGGGGCGGACGGATACGCTTTCCGGTGGCGCGCGCTGGACGCACCGGAGGTGGAGCGAGGGACCACATGGTGCCTCTTCAAACGCGAATCGAAATACTTCGATCCCAGCCCCGCGCCGTTCATGATCAATTACATCGTGGACGATCTGGATGCCATCCTGGCAAAGCTGGCGGCCAAGGGAGTGAAGATGGACCCCAAGCAGGATTCAGAGTACGGCCGCTTCGCCTGGGTCTACGATCCGGACGGCAACAAAATCGAGCTCTGGGAGCCCCCGCGCTGAACGTGTTAGGCTACAGGTTTGATGTCGGTCCCTACTGCCCTCAAACTCACTCCGCTTAATGCCGTCCACCGCCGCCTGGGAGCCAGGATGGTGGATTTCGGCGGGTGGGACATGCCGGTGCAGTATTCGGGGATTCTGGATGAGCACAACGCCGTGCGGACGGCGGTCGGGGTATTCGATGTCAGCCACATGGGCGAGATCGAAATCCGAGGGCCGGAGGCGTTGGAGCTGGTGGATTTCGTCAGCACGAACTCGGCCGCGAAGCTCGCGCCCGGCAAGATCCAGTATGCCGGGCTGCTGTACGATCACGGCGGATTCGTGGACGACATCCTGGTGCACCGGGTTTCCGAGGACTCCTTCTTCCTGTGCGTGAACGCGTCGAACCAGGAGAAGGATTTCGAACACATCCGCGCGGCAAACCGGTGGCGGGCCGAGGTGGATTTTGCCGGGGACCGGTTCGCGCAGATCGCGATTCAGGGCCCGCTGGCGCTGGCCACGCTTCAGAAGCTGACCAGCACGCCGCTGGCGGGGATCCGCTACTACAACTTCGTAGACGGCGAGGCGGCGGGAGTGGCGGCGCGCATCGCCCGCACGGGTTATACGGGCGAGGACGGCTTCGAGATCTATATCGATCCGGCGGCGGCCGAGAAGGCATGGGACGCGATTTTCGAGGCGGGCGCGGAGTTCGGGATCAAGCCGTGCGGCCTGGGCGCGCGCAACACGCTGCGGATGGAAGCCGCGATGCCGCTCTACGGCCACGAGATTCACGCGTCGATCACGCCGTTCGATGCGGGACTGCACTGGATCGTGAAGATGGAGAAGGAGAGCTTCCTGGGGCGGGCGGCGCTGGAGCGGCAGCGGCAGGCGGGCACCACGCGGAAGCTGGTTGGATTCGAGATGCGCGGGCGCGGCATCGCCCGCGACGGCTACGAGGTATTCATCGGCGGCGCGGCGGCCGGCTGGGTCACGAGCGGGGGACCTTCGCCAACACTCGCGAAGAACATCGGTCTCTGTTACCTTCCCGTTGCTAGCGCCGTGGTGGGACAGCCGATACAGATTCTGATTCGCGGCCAGTTAGTCGATGCAGTAACTATCCCTACACCCTTCTATAAGCGAGCGAGGTGAGCATGTATCCGGAACAACTGCGCTACACCAAGGAACACGAGTGGGTCGGACTCGAAGGCGATGTCGCTACTATCGGCATCACCGATCACGCCCAGGAGGAACTGGGGGACATCGTCTACGTGGAGCTGCCGAAGCCGGGCGCGAAGCTGGAGAAGGGGAAGACGCTCGGGTCGGTCGAGTCGGTGAAGGCGGTCTCGGATATTTATGCGCCGGTTTCGGGCGAGGTGGTTGAGGTGAACGAGACGCTGGCGGAGGCTCCCGAGAAGATCAACACGGACCCGCACGGCGCGGCCTGGCTGGTGAAGATACGGCTGAGCGCGCCGGGTGACGTGAGCGATCTCATGAGCGCAGCGGACTACGAAGCCTACATCGCGGCGGAGAAGTGATTCGGTGCGTTATCTTCCTAAGTCGGACTCAGAGCGGCGGGAGATGCTGGCGGCGTGCGGAGTAAGTACTCTCGAGGAATTATTCGCGCACTTACCGGAGGAAGTCCGGCTGAAGCGGCCGCTGGCGATTGAAGACGGTAAGTCGGAGTACGAGATCGTCGACTATTTCCGCGCGCGGGGCGCGGAGAACGCGGAAGGCTACGCCTGCTTTCTCGGGGCGGGATCGTATTTCCACTATCGGCCGGTGCTGGTGGATGCGGTGGTGTCGCGGGCGGAGTTTCTGACCTCCTACACGCCGTACCAGGCCGAGATTTCGCAGGGCACGCTTACCAGCATCTTCGAATTCCAGACCATGATGTGCCAGCTTACCGGCATGGACGTGGCCAACGCGTCCATGTACGACGGCTCGACGGCCATGGCGGAAGCGGCGCTGATGGCGGTGCGCGTCAACGGGCGGCGCAAATTGCTGGTGGCCCGGACGGTCCATCCGGAGTACCGGCAGGTGCTGGCCACATACGCCAGGAACCAGAACCTCGCGATCGAAGAGTTCGAGTACGATCGCGAGACGGGCGGCATCGATGAGGCGGACCTGGCGGCGAAGCTGTCGACGGAAGTGGCGGCGGTGATTCTGCAATCGCCGAACTTTTTCGGCATCGTCGAGGACGTGGCGGCGGCGGCCGAGGCGGCGCACGGCGCGGGGGCGCTGCTGGTGGATGTATTCACCGAAGCCGTCGCGCTGGGGTTGCTCAGGCCGCCGGCGGAGGCGGACATCGTCGCAGGGGAGCTGCAGTCGTTCGCCATCCCGCCGAGTTATGGCGGGCCGTACGCCGGCGTGATCGCGACCAAGGATAAGCTCGTGCGGCAGATTCCGGGGCGCCTGGTGGGCGAGACGGTGGATACGAACGGAAACCGCGCGTATTGCCTGACGCTGGCCACGCGCGAGCAGCACATACGGCGCGAGAAGGCGACGTCGAACATCTGCACGAACCAGGCGCTGATCGCGCTGATGGCCACGGTGTTCATGACGGTCTACGGCAAGCAGGGCCTGCGCGAGCTGGCGGAGCAGAACCTGGCGAAGGCGCATTACCTGGCGTCGAAGGTGCCGCTGCGATTCACGGGGCCGTTCTTCAACGAATTCGTGGCGGCCGGGGAAGGCATCGAGGCAGCCAACGAGGCGCTGCTCGAAAAGAAGATCATCGGCGGGCTGACGGTGGAGTGCTGGTATCGGGAGCTGTCCAATGCGATGCTGCTGTCGGCGACCGAGATGAGCCGGCGCGCGGACATGGACACCGTGGCGGCGGCGCTGGCTCAAGCGCGGGAGCTGAGCAAGGTAGGTGCGCGATGAACCGCAAGGCGCGCACGCACATCAGCCAGAACGAACAGCTGCTGTTCGAGATGAGCTCGCCGGGCAAGGCCGGCTACCAGTTGCCGGAGCTGGACGTTCCGGCGGTGGACGCGGAAGCGGCGCTGGGCGCGGCGAACGTGCGGGCGGGGATCGAAGGCTTCCCGGAGGTGAGCGAAGTGGAGGCGATCCGCCATTTCACGCGGCTCTCGACTTGGAACTACGCGATCGACCTGGGGATGTATCCGCTGGGCTCCTGCACGATGAAGTACAACCCGCG
>DATNLV010000100.1:0-2189 GCA_035602665.1 Bryobacteraceae bacterium
GGCAGCCCAGCCAGCGATGAACTCCTGACAAACCGGAGGCGCCATGCTTGCCAACCTGGTGGTGAACTGGCTGCTCAGTGCGCTCTTGCTGCTGGTGATCGCGCACTTGCTGCCCGGTTTTGAGATGGCGGGGCTTATTCCGGCCCTCATCGCCGTAGTCGTCATCGGCCTGATGAATGCCACCCTCGGACTCGTGCTGAGGGCCATTGCCTTCCCCCTCACCGTGCTCAGCCTGGGCCTCTTCTCGCTGGTCATCAACGCCCTCCTGCTGAAAGCTGCCGCGGCGTTGCTCCCCGGCTTCTCCATCCGCGGCCTCGCGCCCGCGTTGATCGCCGCCGTCCTGCTCGCGCTCCTGGGGATTGTGCTGACAGTCGCCGTCACAGGGAACCCGGCCTGGGTGTAACCGGTGTTGCGTGCGCGGCCGCCCGGGTGGGAAGATGGCGCTTCGGGAGGTGCACGGCATGGAAGCGATACGGTTCGCCCCGGTCCTGATCGCAGGGCTCGTCATGGCGATTTCTCTGAGCGCCCAACAACCCAAAAAGCGGCTCCTGTTCATCGGCGAGAGCAAGGGATGGCAGCACGAATCCATCTCGGACGCCGCCGCCACCTTGTGGAAGCTGGGCCATGACACCGGCCTGTGGGAGACCGTCATCCGCACGGACTGCCAGCTCGTCACCAAGAAGAAGCTCGGTCTACACGCCAGGAACCTGGACGATTTCGACGCCGTCGCCTTCTTCACCACCGGCGAGCTGGACATGGACGATTCGCAAAAGGCCGACCTCCTTTCTTTCGTCCACGACGACGGCAAAGGGTTCATCGCCATCCATAGCGGCACCGACACCTTCTACAAGTGGCCAGCCTATGGCGACATGGTGGGTGGCTACTTCGACGAGCATCCGTGGACGACCTTCGAGGCGCCGCTCGTCGTCGAGGACCCGAAGTTTCCCGGCATGGAGTTTCTGCCGCCGGCCTTCACCATGCTCGACGAGATCTATCAGATCAAGGATTTCTCGCGCGAGAAGGTGCGCGTGCTGCTGCGGCTCGACGAGAGCAAGCTCGACCTGAAGAACCCCAGAGTCCACCGTACCGACGGCGACTTCGCGGTGATGTGGGCCCGCACTTACGGCAAGGGCCGCGTTTTATATGACGGACTGGGCCACGTCGAAGCGGTGTGGGACCGGCCGGACATCCAGAAGATGTGGGTGGAGCAGGTGAAGTGGATCATGGGCCTTGAGCCCGGCGACGCGACTCCGCGGCCGCGGCCGTAGGGAGTCTCGGGCAGCGCGGCTTGCGAATAAAGCACGGCATGGCCCGCTTCAGGTTAGCTTGAAACGCCAGCACCCGCTCTGCCGCCGGCGTGCCGAACGGAATGCCGGGGCCGGGGCTGAGGGCGATCAGGTTCACGGGGCTCCTCGGCGACCACTACCGGCAGGAACCGAGTCTCCTACCTTCTATAGACTGCGGAATCGATCAGTGAGCCATCGACCTGGTCGAGGTAAACGTAGGCGTCCCGGAAACTGGCGCGATGGGGCGTAAGCACGAAGGACGCGTGAATCTTCCAGACCGTGGCGGACACGATGCGCTCCTCCCCGAGTCCGCACTCCCACGTCGCCCATTCGTGGTCCGGGGCCAGAGCCTTTATGACATCTATGCCCTTTTGCATGGCGTCGGAACTATCGAGCCACTCTCGGGAAGGTAGTGCACACAAGATGGGAAACATCTTGGGCTTGGAGTTCCAGCGGATCTGTCCGGAGTGCGGGACTTCAACGAGAAGATCCGAGTTGAGCCGCCCGCTCTCGAACCGCACGAGCCAGCACCCGTGCGATTGCAGGCGGCCGTCCAGGTCTACCCCGCGTGCGAGGTCGCAACCGAGGCCGAGATGCAAGCCGCCGGAATGCAAACCGGCGAATCTGGCGTCCGGCGCCCAAGCCTCTGCGATCGAAAGAGTCTGTTCGTACGCTTCGCGCGCGGAAAGCCTGCCGCGGGTCTGGATGTCCTGCGGAAGCGCTTCTGGTGGAGGTGAAAGAAGCTCCGTAAGACGAGCCTCTAACGCAGGGAGCGCCGCTCGCAGGACATCGCGGCAGCCTCCGAGGGCCTGCGCCAGCTCTTCGCTCGTGGAATAAGTCCACACCGGCGGCATCACGCCTTTGTGAAAGAGGGAAAACAGGCTCCGGGAGCCGTTGAGCGGG
>DATNLV010000105.1:0-16835 GCA_035602665.1 Bryobacteraceae bacterium
GGTCCGAGGTTCCGGAAGACGGTGTTGTGCTGGTCGACAACGGTGTTGGGCGAGTTGCGTGAAAGCACGTCCCCGCGCGTCACGAACAGGTCCTTCCATCCGTCGTTATCGAAATCGTAGAGCCCCGCGCCGAAGCCCGACATCGACCAGCTCAGGGTCCGCATCCCGGTCTCGGCCGTGACCTCCCGGAAGCCGTGCCCGGCCAGGTTTTTGAAGAGCGGGAAGGTCTGCCTGCTCAGGGCCACGAAGGCCAGGTCCGGGTAGCCGTCGTTATCGAAATCGCGAAAATCGAGTCCCATTCCAGAAATCAAATTGCCATCTTCCGCCAGGGCCACGCCGGTGTCGAAGGCTATCTCTTCGAATTTACCGCCAAGGTTGTGGAAAAAGAAGTTATATTCCGCGTCGTTGGTGACGAACAGGTCGGGGCGCCCGTCCAGGTCGTAGTCCGCCATGCCCGCGCCCATGCCCTTGCCGATGTTCCCCCGAATGCCCCACTCCTTCGAAACGTCCCGGAAGGTCCCGTCCCCGTTGTTCAGGAACAACTGGTTGGGCAGGCCCTTGTAGAACCGCGGGCTGCAATAGTCGGGCGCGCCTTTGTATTCGCACAACGGCTCGGTGGAGTAGTCCCACTTCAGATAATTGACGATGAACAGATCGAGCAGGCCGTCGTTGTTCACGTCCACCCAGACGGCGCCGATGGCCCACAAGGGGCCGTATTCCGGGTCCGGGCGGTTGATCCCCGCCTGGGCGGTTACGTCGGTAAACGTCCCATCCTTGTTGTTGTGATAGAGCGTGACCCGGTGCGGGCCGCCCACGAACAGGTCGGGATAGCCGTCGTTGTCGTAGTCGCCCACCGCGACGCTGCCGTCATAGCCGATCCCTTCCAGGCCGGCCGCCTTGGTGACGTCCGTGAAATGACCGCCGCCATCGTTTCGGAACAGCCGGTCGGAATACTTCGCCGAGTCCTTCTTGAGCGTGGCGAGGTTGGCGCCATTAGTAAAGAAGATGTCGGGACGGCCGTCCCGATTGTAGTCGAAGATGGCCACTCCTCCGGCCATGGTGGCCGGGACGTGGCGCGCCACGATCTCACCGTGCTCGAGGTGGAAGGGAATGCTCTGGAGCGAGAACCGGATCGGCGAAGGGGGAGCGCCGGAGCGGCTGAAGACGGCGGATGCGGCAAAGAGCGCGAGCAAGGCCGGCGCCCACGGCGCCCAGCGCCGGCGACTGAGTAACGGGTAACCCAACAAGAATCCCTCCGGGCAAAAAAATCGGGGGCGGTTTTCACCGCCCCCCATATTGTACTGCTCGGTCCTGTGACCGTTCTAGAACACGTACTTCAAGCTGAACATCACCACGCGGCGTCCGCCGGTGTTCAACGCGTTGCCAGTGACCAACTGATTCTGGTTGGTCGAGGTGATCGCGTTGTTCTTGTTGAAGCTCAGGGAGACGTCCGAGTTGTTAAGGCTCAGATCAGCGTTGGGATGGTTCAGGAAGTTGTAAGTCTGCATCCTGAACTGGATCTGCTGATGCTCCTTGAAGTTGAAGTTCTTGTACAGGGAGAGATCGGAGTTGATGTAGCCCGGTCCCTTGATGTACGGCCAAATGAGCGTGCCCTGCGAACCGATGGTGCTCGGAGGAGCAAAGCAGGCGGGGTTGAAGTACTTGCCGCCACCGTTGCGCGGATCGCAAATGATCTGCGGAACGACGCCCGAGTTCGGCTCCATATTGGTGCCGAGCCACTGCTGCTGCGAATAGCTGCTGGGCCAGTTCACGTTCATGCTGCCGCCCTCGTTCGGCTGAATCGGGGCGCCACTCTGGAACTGGGTGATACCGGAGAGTTCCCATCCGTTCACGACGCCGCCGGCGAGCTTGTTGCCGTGGATCGGGCTCGGAAGGTTGATCACGTACGCCGCGTTGAAAATGTGCGTATGGTCGAAGCCGAGGACGCCATAGTTCTTGGCGAGGCTGTAACCATCGACCGCAGCGCCCTGGCCGGTCCCGTTGTCGGTTTCGCCGTCACGGATGCCAAGAACCTTGCTGAAGGTGTAATTCGCGGTGAACGTCACATGGCCGGTCTGCTTCTGCCACGTTCCGATGAACGCGTTGTAGTTCGAATAGCTGCCATGGGTGACGATGTTCATGTTGGATCCGCCGGAGGTGATGTACGCGAACAGCGGATAGTAATCCTTCGTGTTGATGTTGGCGGCGCAGCCCACGACCAGAGGAGCGCAGGGGTTCGCGCCGGTCAACGGATCCGGCTGGAAGTACGCACCGTACGGGGTGCGGTTGAAGTTGTTGACGTTCAAGTTGCCGGACAGCATCATGTCCTTGCTGCGGTTGCCCGAATACTGGAATTCCGCAACGGAGTTCCAAGGCACGCGCTGGGACACGGTAAAGTTGAAGGTATAGGTGTGAGGCGTTCTGCTGTCGCCTTCCTGGAGCAGGTTGCCAATGAAGCCGCCCAAACCCGTCGTGCTTCCAATGCTGGTGGACGCCGCACTGAACGCGTTGCTTCCGGGGCTCCAGGTGTTGTAGCCAACAGCCGAGTTCCAGGTACCTGCCGAGAGGTAACCCAGCGGGTCGGTGTACATGCCGCCGGAAACGCTATTGAAGGCGAGCTGGTAACGGTACTCGCCGAAACCGCCGCGAAGGACCGTCTTGCCGTTGCCGAACAGATCGTAAGCCACGCCGACGCGGGGCTCGGGGAAGAACGACTTCGAGGGGAACCCGGATCTCGGGATCTTGCTGTCGATGCCGTTGTACTCCAGGCCGGTCCAGGCAGTTGTATTGATAGCGCAATTGCCGTTGACCTGCTGGTAGATGCTGCAACCGGCGGTGGCCGTCGGCTGTTTGTAGCTGGCCCAATCCCAAACCGCGAGACCGGGGCCGGTGGACGGAACCCACTCGCCCATGTGATCCATGCGGAGGCCGTAGGTGATGGTCAACCGGCGGTTGGCCTTCCAGGCATCCTGCACGTAGAACGAGTATTGGTAGTACTTGAAGTCGGACGTCGGGGCTCCGTTGAGCTGGTCCATTTGCACGCGGCCGGTTACGAAGTCGGCCAGCGCGTTGCCGCTGCTGCTGGGCTGCCAGTTGAAGACCTGGATCGTGCCCTGCGAAGAGGGAGCCATGCCGCCGCCGGTCTGCCAGTTGCGGTTGTAGTCCCAGTAGAAGCCGGCCTTCACGGTGTGGGTGCCCCAAACCTTACTGATGTTGTCGCTGATGTTCGGCGCCTGAGAGGTCTTGCCGAAGTCGGCGATGTAGCCCTTGATGCCCATGGTGTAGACGCTGTATCCGGCAACGCCGGAAGAGCTGTTTCCACCGTCCCAGCCGGAGAGCAAGTCAAACATCTGCGGCTTGTAGGGGTAGGAGCCCGAGAACAAATTGTTGATCACGGTCCCGGTCTTGCTGGGATCCACGGCAGCGCCGTTGGTCAGGTTGATCGGGTTGATGAACTCCGAGTACGCGAACACGAACTCGTTGGTGAGGGTGGGCGAAAAGACGTGCGTGAGGTTCGAGCTGTAGACCTGCGAAACCTGGTTGGCCGGCAAGCCACCCGGATACGGCAGCGCAGCGGCCGTATGCCACCAAATATTGATCGGGTTCTGATCGGCCTCGTCCTGGCGGTTCCAGGAGAAGAACAACTTGGTGTTGTCGCTGATGTTGTAGTCGCCACGGAGACGGAGTTCCCACCGGTTCTGGGGCGGATTGAGGAGCGTCTGGTAGTCGGAGCCGAGGCTGTTCGAGGTCGTGCTGACCAGTTTGCCGATCGGCTGCGTGTTCCAGTAGTTAATCGAGATCGGGGCGATCAAATTCGCCGGGATCATGCCATTGGGATACAGGGACGGGCTGCAATTGCCGGTGTTGCTGCAGGGGATCACGTTCATCTGGCTTTCGCCGTTCCCGTAGTGGCCGTTCCAGTTCGAACCCAGGCTGGCGAGATAAGCCGGCGAGAAGTTCCCGGGCGCAGTGGCCGCGCCGCCGACGGGGCTGCCCATCATTTGCGGAGTGGCGATGAAGTAGCTGGCGAGAGCGCCGGCCTGCTGCTGCCGCATGTCTTCGAAAGCGGCGTAGAAGAACAGCTTGTCGCGGTTCTTGTTGAACCTGGTTCCCGGAATCAGAACCGGTCCGCCGAAGTCGCCGCCGGGATAGTAGTAGTGATCGTCCGGCTTCGGAACTCCCTGGCTGTTGAAGAAGGAGTCGGTGGAGTTGAAGACACCGTTGCGGGCATAGAAGTAGCCGGAACCATGGAACTGGGCTCCGCCGCTCTTGCCGATCGCCTGGAAGGTTACCGGGCCCTTCGCGAATTCGGCACCGTACGCAGAGGTCAACAGCGTGACTTCAGCCGTCTGGTCCGCGTTGATGTTGGCTACCTGCGTCCCCTGGTTGCCGGGATCGAGCAGGTTGGCACCGTCCGAGGTCATCGTCATGGCGCCGTAGGGCTGGGTGCCGTTCGCGCTGTACTGACCGATCGGGCCGGTGTTGTTCGCCGTGCCGTTCGTCGCATCGAAGGGAGCCCTGTTCGAAAGACCGTTGGTGGAGCCCATGCCGGGCATGATCTTGATCAGTTCGGCCGCGTCGCGGCCGGCGATCGAGATCTGGCTGATCATCTGGCTGTTCAGCGTGGTGCTGGACTGGCCAGTGTCGACGGGCACGATCATCTCGGAGGCCGAGATCACCGTGACCTCCGTCTTCGATCCCTTGACGTTCAGAGTGATGTTGGGCAGGGTCGCACTGGCGCCCTGTGTGATCGCAATTCCTTTTCCTTCCCAGGAATTGAACCCGGGCGCCGTAACCGTTACGGTATAGGTGCCGGGCTGAACCGCCTGGAAGTCAAAAAGACCGCTGTTGTTCGTGACGGTGTCACGCAAACTGTTGGTCGTCTCGCTCTTCAACACGACCTTGGCGTTGGGGATGACAGCGCCGGACGCGTCGTAGACCGAGGAACTCAACTTACCGGTACCGACCTGACCAAAAGCGGGTAGTTGAGAGAAAATCAGGACCGCAATCAGCAGCCCTGCAAAGATTGTCGCATGTTTCATTATTTGGGACCCCTTTTCAAACACTGATGTGAATAGCCCGGCGCGGGACGAGGCCGACGCACCCGCCCCCTGGTTACTGCTCCAGGAGACCGGATGCCCCGGATGAAGAGACAAGGGTGCGCCTCGATACCAAGTTGTTTGGGATTTGCAACTTCGATCAGAATCGCCGTAGCACGTAGATCCGTGCCATCCGTGACGGGAGCGGCCGCGCCGGCTGGACCCGCTGGAGTGAGCCTGGACATCCATTGCCTGCCCAGGACCCGCCACGGTAGGAGTGCCTGCCTTGGAGACGGAAAAAGAGCCGCGCTCACCCGCTACATCGCAGGCGCTACAGCTAGACTCTGCCTTCCCCATAACGAAGCAAGACCCTTTTGCGAGACTCGGCAAGAACCTTGGCGCAGACCGCCAACTGTCGGTTCTTGTCTTATCAGAGGTTAGTGCGAATGTACTAGAGAGTCAAGTAAATTCTTGCACCAAAAACCATACGTTAAGAAGTATTAGGAATATGAAAAGCCATAGCAGTAACACCATGAAAACAAAGACAATCATGCCGGTGCTCGGGCTCGCTTTTTAGAACCCATTTCGCGCTATCCTGGGACCCGTGGAGTCCTTCCGGTTTCGATGCGTTCCGGGTTGTTCCGAGTGCTGCCGGCAAGTGGGATTCGTCTACCTCACCGAGGACAACCTGGGGCGGGCTGCCGCCTTCCTCCGGCTGAGCGTGGCGGCCTTCGAGCGGAAGTACGTTTACCGCACCCGGCACCTTCTGCGGTTCCGCAAGCCGCGGGGCTCGCAGTGCTACTTCCTGCGGGAGCGGGGCTGTGCGATCCATCCGGTGAAGCCCACCCAGTGCGCCGCCTTCCCGTTCTGGCCCGAACTGGTGGGCAGCCGGTCCGCATGGAAACAGGCGGCGGCGTGTTGCCCGGGCATCGGCAGCGGCCCGGCGGTCGCGGTCGAGACGGTTCATCGCATCGCCGCGGGGATGCGAGGCAGCTACCCGGGGATGTACGAGGAATAGGAGTCAGGAGACAGAAGTCAGGAGACAGGAGAGCTAGTGGCGAAATTCGGCGAGGGGCGCATTTCGGACGAAGCGCAAAAAAACAGCGACCTCGCAATTTGTTTGACTTGCAGAACCTGCCCGGCTGGCATCCGCCGAAAACCGGCCTGCCGCGGGAGTTTTGCAGCTGCCGCTCATGCCTCCTCCTGTCTCCTCCTGTCTCCTGACTCCTTCCCTTGTCCCTGACTCCTTCCCCCGCCATTCTCTTGTCCTGTGACACTTTTTGGTCTCGATTCAGCGCGGTAACCCTATGTTCCCGTTGGCTTCCGCCATGGCACGACGTTTGCCTGAGAGACTGCGATGCTCGATCCGGTTGCCGGAAGCCTCGAACGATACATGGACCTGCTGGCGGCCCGGCAAAAGCTGGTCGCCTCGAACATCGCCAATGCCGAGACCCCCGGCTATCGAACCGTGGATATCAATTTCGAGCAGGAGTTTCGCGGCATGATCGAGGGGGCCGAGCCTCGGGCGGTCGAAGTGACGGGCCTCGAGGTGAATCACGACGGCAACAACGTGAACCTGGACCGCGAGGCACGGATGCTGGGGGAGAACGGCCTTCGGTTCCAGGTGGCGGAGGCTTTGCTGAAGAGCCAACTGACCCAGATGCGCGAGGCGATTACGGAAGGAGGTGGCGGATGAGCCTGTTCGCTTCGCTGTCGGTCAGTGCCTCGGGCATGGCGGCCGAGCGCGCCCGGGCATCGCTACTGGTCGAGAACCTGGCCAACTCCGAGACGACCCGGGCGCCCGAGGGCGGTCCCTACCGGCGCAAGGACGCGGTGTTTGCCTCCGAGGCGGTCACGTCGCCCTTTGGGAGCGCCTTCGCCAACGCGATCGGCGCCGAGGGCACCGGGGTTCGCGTCGCCGAAGTCGTCGAGGACACCAGCGCGCCCGAGAGGCGCTACCTGCCGGGGCATCCGGACGCCGGCGCCGATGGCTACGTCTCCTTCCCCCACATCAACCCGGCCGAGGACATGGTGGACCTGATGTCCGCCTCGCGGAATTACGAGGCTAACATAGCGGCCATCTCGGCCGTCAAGGACATGATTTCGCACTCGATCGATCTGCTGCGGTAAGGAGACGCGTATGGTTTCGCCGGTGGGTGGGATCGCGCCAGTCACGGGGGGCGGCATTGTTGCGCCCGCCGCGGCGGGGTCCAGTTCCGGCGCGGCATTCCAGAACGTGTTCGAGAAGGCGGTCGCGGGTGTGCAGGACCTGCAGCAAAATGCCGATCAGGGAATCGAACGCTTTCTGGCCGGTGAAGGAGAGGAACTGCACACGGTAGTGATGGCCACCCAGAAAGCCGAGCTGGCCTTCGAGCTTTTTCTCCAGGTCAGGAACAAAGTGGTGTCCGCGTACCAGGAAATCATGCGGATGCAGATCTAGGACGTTGCCGGACGAATGAGCCAGCTCACAGCCCTCATCGCAAATCTGAGCCTGCGGCAGCGCATACTGATCGTAGCCGCGGCCGTGCTCGTGGCCGGCAGCCTGATCGGCTTCACGCGCTGGCGGCGCGAGCAGGACTTCCGGCCGCTGTTCACGAACATGGCGGCCGAAGACGCGGGGGCGGTGGTGCAGAAACTGCGCGAGAGCGGAACCGAGTTTCGCCTTTCGGAGAACGGTACCACGGTGCTGGCGCCTTCCGAGCGCGTGGCCGAGTTGCGGCTCCAGCTGGCCTCCGCGGGTTTGCCGAAAAGCGGCCGCGCCGGCTTCGAGCTGTTCGACAAGACCAACTTCGGCGTCACCGACTTCGCCGAGCACATCAACTTCCGCCGCGCGCTGGAAGGGGAACTCGAGCGCTCGGTCATGGCTCTGGCCGAGGTCGAGAGCGCCCGCGTGCACCTGACTTTCTCCAAGGATTCGGTCTTCCTGGAGTCCCAGCAGCCGGCCAAGGCCAGCGTCCTGGTGCGGCTGAAGCCGGGGGCGCACCTCTCTCCCGCCAACGTGCTGGCGGTCTGCCACCTGGTGGCGAGCGCGGTCGAGGGCCTGGCGCCGGAGGCGGTGTCGCTGCTCGACATGAACGGCAACCTTCTCAACCGCGCCCGCGCCGCCTCCGCCGACGGCGAACAAACCTCCGAGGCGGCGCTGGACTACAAGCAGCACGTCGAGAAAGACCTGCTGGCCAAGATCAACACCACGCTCGAAGCGGTGGCGGGCCCGGAGAAGTACCGCGCGGGCGTGTCGGTGGAGTGCGACTTCAGCGGCGGCGAGCAGACCGAAGAGGCGTTCGATCCGGCGCGATCGGTCATGACGACTTCCCAGAAGACCGAGGATATCAGCGGCGCCAACAGCGCTTCCGGAGTGCCGGGGACCGCGTCGGCGTTGCCGCGGCCGTCCTCCCGCCCGGGCTCGAGTGGGGCGGGAATGACCCGCCGTACCGAGAGCATCAACTACCAGACCAGCCGCACGGTGAGGCACCTGCGGCTTCCGCAGGGGACGGTGAAGCGGATCTCCGCCTCCGTTCTTCTCGACTACGCGCTGCGATGGGAGGGCACCGGGGCGAAGGCGAAGCGCATCCTCGATCCGCCTGAACCGGAGCGGCTCAAGGCGGTCCGGGACCTGGTGGCCGGGGCCATCGGCCTCGACGCCGCGCGCGGCGATCAGTTGATCCTGGAGGCCATTCCTTTCGAGCAGACGCTGGCCATCGAACCCCCGCCCGGTCCGGTGGCGCCGCCTCGCGCGCCGGCGCCCGGAACGGTGGCCTTGCCCCCCTGGCTGGAGCGGATTCTCTCCCAGAAGGTGTACACGGCCGCGGTCGCCGGCGTGGTGCTGGTTCTGCTGCTGGCCGCGTGGTTCTTCCTGCGGCGGAAACGCGGGCGGCCGAACGTGGGCATGACGGGCGAACTCGGCGGCCGCGCGCCGGGAGAGATCGCGAGTCCGGCCGACACGGCGCAGAAAGAGCTCGAAGCGCGAATGGCCGAGCAGCAGGCCGCCAAAAACCGCCTGGAGGCCGAGGCCTTGAGCGCGCTGAGGCTTCCGCCCGTCGCCACCAAGAAATCCGAAGTGCTCACCAAGCATATCGCCGAGACGGTCAAGAAAGACCCGGTGGGAGCGGCCCAGATCCTGAGGACCTGGCTCAACGATATGGAGGTCTGAGCGATGGTTCTCAACACTCAGTACTCCGACGAGCGGGTCCCCGGAATCCAGAAGGCGGCCATTCTGCTGGTGATCCTGGGCGATCAGGCCAGCGCCGAGATTTTGAAACAGCTCGACGAGGAAGAGATTCAGGAGGTCAGCCGCGAGATCGCGCGCATCACCTCGATCAGCAACGAGCAATCCGAATCCGTGCTCGAAGAGTTCCATCAGATGACCATTGCGCACGACTACGTGCTCAAGGGCGGCCTGGATTATGCACGCAAAATCCTGGTCAACGCCTTCGGCCCGGATTCGGCGCGGCGGCTGCTGGACCGCCTGGTGAAAACGCTGGGCGCCGACATCACTACCTTCGACGCGCTGCAAAAAGCCGATCCACAGCAGCTGGCCAAGTTCATCCACAGCGAACACCCGCAGATGGTGGCGCTCATCCTGTCGCACCTGAGCGCTTCGCAGGCGGCCGCGCTCCTGGTTTCCCTCCCCGGCGAGATACGCGCCGACGTGGCGCTGCGCATGGCCAGCTTGGATCAAATCTCGCCGGAGATCATCTCCAAGGTGGCCTCCATCATCGGGCAAAAGCTGAAGGCTCTGGGCGAATTCAGCCGCGAGACCGTGGGCGGCGTGCGCGCCGTCTCGGAGATGTTCAACCGCCTGGATTCGTCGACCAGCAAGGACATCCTGGAGAAGATCGACCTCCAGAACGGGAGCCTGGCCGAGACCATACGCCACCTGATGTTCGTCTTCGAGGACCTGCTGCTCATCGACCCGGGCGGGGTCAAGGAGATCCTCTCGCGGGTGGACCGCAAACTGCTCACCATGGCCCTCAAGGGAACCAGCGACGAGTTGAAGAAGCACTTCCTGGACTGCATGTCGCAGCGCGGCGCGGAGATGATGCGCGAGGACATGGATGCGCTTGGCCCGGTCAAAATCAAGGAGGTCGAGGCGGCCCAGCAACAGATCATCGCCATCGTGCGGCAACTGGAGTCGGAGGGCGTGATCAGCTTGAAGGGAGCCGTCGGCGAGCAGTACGTGGTGTAGGAAGCAACCGATGCAGGCGATGCATTCCAAGATTCTTCGCGGCGAGGCGGCCCTGGCCGCCGAGCCGGTGGCCTGGAAGCGGGTGGGCCCGGCGGCGGCCGTCAACGTGGCGGCGCCCGGCCACGGCGCGGACCCGCGCGAATCGGCCGCCCTCGAGGCGCGCCTCGCCGACCTCGAGCGCGATGCCGAGCGGCGCGAGCAGGCCGCCTTCAAGAAGGGACTCGAGCAAGGCCGGGCCGCGGCCGGGCAGGAGGCGGCGGCGCAACTGAAACCGGTCCTGGATCGCTTCGCGGCCACCATCAACGGGCTCGCCCAGTACCGGCGCCAGGTGCGCCGCGAGGCGGAGACCGATCTGGTCAAGCTGTCCATCGCGATCGCCCGCCGCGTGCTCCGCCGAGAAATGAGCACCGATCCGGACGCCATGCTGGGCCTGGTGAAAGCCGCGCTCGAGAAACTCGAAGGCCGGGAGATCGAGCGCGTGCGCGTCCATCCCGCCGATGCGGCCGCCGTGAAGCAGCACCTGGACCAGACTCGCACCGCCGGCCGTTTCGAAGTGGTCCCGGAACCGCGTCTGGAACGCGGCGCCGCCATTTTCGAAACCTCCCGTGGCAGCCTCGACGCCTCAGTCGAGACCCAGCTCGACGAAATCCAGCGCGGTCTGATCGACCGCATCCGGACCTGATATGGAAGCGGACCTGGCATCCCATATCGCCTTCATCGAACGCGCCGAGCCCTTCCGCTGGGCCGGCACGGTGGTGGACGTGGTGGGCCTGCTGATCGAATCGGCGGGACCGGCGGTGGCGCTGGGGGATTTCTGCGAGATCCAATCCGCCGGCGGGCAGCGCCTGCGCACCCAGGTGGTGGGCTTTCGGGACGGCCGGGTGCTTTCGATGCCGCTCGACGAGACCGGCGGCCTGCAACTGGGAGACCGCATCGTGGCGCGCCGGGAGGCGGCCCGCATCGACGTGAGCCCGGGCCTGGTGGGACGCGTGCTCGACGGCTTCGGAAAGCCGATGGACTCCGGCCCGCCCATCGAGGCGCGCGACTCCTACGATCTGTTCAAGCCGCCGCCCGGACCGCTCGAACGCGAGCACATCACCGAACCCCTGGTGACCGGCATCCGCGCCATCGACAGCCTGCTCCCCTGCGGCAAAGGCCAGCGCATCGGCATTTTCGGCGGCAGCGGCGTCGGCAAGAGCACGCTGCTTGGCGCCATGTCGCGCCACAACTTCGCCGACATCACCGTGATCGGCCTGGTGGGCGAGCGCAACCGCGAGGTGCGGGCCTTCATCGACCACGACATGGGCCCGGAGGGTATGAAGCGGGCGGTGGTGGTGGCGGCAACTTCGGACCGGCCAGCGCCGTTGCGGGTGCGCGCCTGCTTCGTGGCCCTCACCGTCGCCGAGTACTTCCGCGACCAGGGCGCCAACGTTCTGCTCGTGATGGATTCGGTCACGCGCCTGGCCATGGCGCAGAGGGAAATCGGCCTGGCGGCCGGCGAGCCGCCCAGCCAGAAGGGTTACACTCCATCGGTCTTCAGCCTGATGCCGCGCGTGTTCGAGCGCGCCGGCAAGTTTCGGCGGGGCTCCATCACGGGCTTCTTCACGGTGCTGGTCGAGGGCGACGATATGAACGATCCCATCGCCGACGCGGTCCGGGCCACGCTCGACGGACACATCGTGCTTTCGCGGCAGCTGGCCTCGATGGGGCACTACCCGGCCATCGACGTCCTGAGCTCGGTGAGCCGTCTCAGCTCCGCCATTGCGACCGCCGACCAGCAGCAGGCGGCCCGGCGGCTGCGCGAGGCGCTGGCTTCCTACCACCAGTCCGAGGACCTGATCCAGCTGGGCGCCTATGTGTCGGGCTCCAACCCCAGGCTCGACGCCGCCATCCAGGCGCGTCCCTCGCTGCTCGAATTCCTGAAGCAGGACTGTAACTCCAAGTCGGCCCTGCAGGAGACCGCAACGCGCATGAAGGAGCTGGCTGCCAAGCTCGGCTAACCGGACAACCAAATGCTCTGGCCACGAATGAACACGAATAAACACGAATCAAAAGGAAATGTCTTATCCGTGTTCATTCGTGTTCATTCGTGGCCAAAGTTGTTCTAGCTTATGCATCGTTTCCAGTTCAGACTGGGCAGCGTGCTGGGCTGGCGCGCGGTCGAGCTCGAACTCGAAGAAGGCCGTCTGGAGCAGCTCTTCACCGAGCTGCGGCACCGGGATGCGGAGGCGCTGGCGCTCCAGGTCCGCGGCCGCGAGTCGGCGCAGCTGATCGCGGCCAAGACCCTCGACGGCCAGCAACTGGCCGCGCTCAGCTACCACCGCCACTACCTGGAACGGGAAGCGGCGCGACTCGCCGCCCAGCGCGCCGACTGCTCGAAGCGGATCGCCGCCCAGCAGCAGCGCGTGGTCGAGGCCGAGCGCAAGGTTCGCCTCCTGGAGCGTCTGAAGCAGCGCCGGCTGGCGGAATGGACCTTCGAGTTCAACCGCGAGATGGAAGCTCTGGCGTCGGAGACGTTCCTCGCCAAGTGGGCCAGGGAGAAGGGGCGGTAGCTCACAGCCGTCAGCCATCAGCTCGACGAGCGACGGGCAACGAGCGACGAGCGGCGCGCCTCAGCGCGCCCCCACGAACTTCGCCAGCCGCTGCCGGAGCGATTGGGGCGCTTCCGCCTCCAGAACGCACAGCCGCCCTTCATAGCGCTGCTCGAGCACGCGGCCCAGTTGGTGGATCAGATGGATGGTGGCGCCGTCGCCGGCCGGCACGCGGAAGGTGGCCGTAGAGACCGGATCGAACGGCAACATCTCGTCGATCGCCTGGAGCAGGCGATCCATCCCGAGCCCGGTCCGGGCGGAAACCGCCACCGCTCGCGTCTCGATTTTCGATTCCACGCCCGCCAGGATGCGCCGCCGCAGCGCCTCGGGCTGCGCTTCGACCGGCGCCATATCGACCTTGTTCAGCACCAGCAGTTGCGCCGTCGACCCGGCTCCGATCTCCGCCAGCACCCGCAGCACCTGCTGGATCTGGTGTTCGGCGTGCGGCGAAGAGACGTCCACCACGTGCAGTACCAGCGCGGCCTCGGTCACCTCCTCGAGCGTGGCCCGGAAGGCCTTCACCAGATCCACCGGCAGGTTGCGAATGAATCCCACCGTGTCGCTGAGAAGGAGCCGCCGCCGCGATGGCAGCACCAGCGCGCGCACCGTCGGATCGAGGGTGGCGAACATGCGCGCATCGGCCAGTACCGCGGCTCCGGTGAGGCGGTTGAAGATCGAAGATTTTCCGGCGTTGGTGTAGCCCGCCAGCGCCGCGGTCGCCAGCGGCACCGCCTGTCGCTGGCGCCTTTGCACGGCGCGGCTCGAACGCACGGTGTCGAGGTCCTGGCCGATCTTCCGGATGCGCGCGGAAATGCGCCGCCGGTCGGTCTCGAGCTGCGTCTCTCCCGGTCCGCGGGTTCCGATGCCGCCGCCCAGGCGCGACATCTCGACGCCGCGTCCGGTGAGGCGCGGCAGCAGGTAGTTCAATTGCGCCAGCTCCACTTGAAGCTGGCCCTCCCGGGTGTGCGCGCGCCGGGCGAAGATGTCCAGGATGACCTGGGTGCGGTCGACCACGCGGCAGTCGAAGGCCCGCTCCAGGTTGCGCTGCTGGGTGGGTGTCAGGTCGTGGTCGAAGACGGCCAGGTCGGCGCCGGCCGCGCGGGCTTGCCCCGCGGCTTCCTCCACTTTGCCCGAACCGATGAGCGTGGCGCCTTCGATGCGCTCGCGAGATTGCAGGATGGTGCCCGCGATTTGGGCGCCGGCTCCGCGGACCAGCGTCGCCAGCTCTTCGAGCGACTCCTCGGCGGAGTAGTCCACCCCTCCGGACACACCTCCGCGCTTGCCTGCCCGGCCCTTGATCTCAACACCGATCAGCAGGGCGCGTTCCGAAACCGGCCGCGCGCGTAACGTCAGCCCTCCGCCGTTTCCATGCCCGCGCCACCGCCCTGCGAGACCGAGGACGGGCCCGACGATTGGCCGGCCGTTGAGAAACCGTGCCCCGTCTTGGCCACCACTACGGTCGAGATCGCGTGCTTGAAGATGAGCTGCTCCTGGCTGTTGGATTCCAGGATCAGCGAATACTTGTCGAAACTCTTGATGCGGCCCGACAGCTTCACACCGCTCATCAGGTAAATAGTTAGAAAGGTCTTGTCCTTTCGAGCGTTGTTCAAAAAAGCTTCCTGGATGTTCTGCGCCGGCTTTTCCATGTTATTTCCTTTGGCCCGGGAGGGTTCATAGTCGAATCGACTTGTGGCCCAGCGCCGAATGCGATTTTACACCAAAAGCTGGGCTTCGCGCCCAGGCTTCGCGTTCGCCTTCGCGTTCAACCTGGCGTTCGGCTTCGCACCCTGGCTTCGCGGCGCGGCTTCTCGCCAGGCCACGGTTCGCAGAGCCCGATTCCGCGCCGGATGCCGGACAATAGGCTTGGGGGTTCCCTTGACCGTCAAAACCGTCATTTTCGATCTCGGAAACGTCGTGGTTCCGTTCGATATCCAGCGCGGCTACGCGGCCTTGCAGGCCCACTGCCCGCACTCTCCATCCGAGATCGCGAGCCTGACTCGCGCCACCGGCATCGTGCCCCGGTTCGAAGCCGGCCAGATGTCGCCGCGGGATTTCGTCGGCCGCTTCTCCGAAGCCCTCGGGCTCGACATCGGCTATGAGCGGTTTTGCGAGCTGTGGAACGGCATCTTCCTGCCCGGTGAAATCGTGCCGGACGCTCTCCTGGCCGGCTTGCACCAGCGCTATCGCCTGCTCGCGCTCTCGAACACCAACGCCCTCCACTTCGAGACCGTGCGCCGCGCCTACCCAATCCTGAGGCACTTCGACGATTGCGTGCTGTCCTTCGAGGTCGGCGCCTCCAAGCCCGACCCGGCCATCTACCAGGTTGCCCTGGACCGCGCCCGTTGCCCACCCAAT
The DNA here is from genome assembly GCA_035602665.1 of Bryobacteraceae bacterium. GTDB lineage: Bacteria > Acidobacteriota > Terriglobia > Bryobacterales > Bryobacteraceae > DASWZN01. The sequence continues at coordinate 15,171 of DATNLV010000105.1, forward strand.
GAATGCTTCTTCACAGACGATGTACCATCGTATGTAGAGGCGGCCAAACGCGCGGGAATGGAAGCGGTGCGATTCGAGTCGGTTCCCCAGCTCGAGAGGGACCTGGCGGCGCGGGGGATCGAATGGCGTTGAGCCGCACATGAAGTGGGTATTAAGGCCCTTTACGCGAACCCGTGGACGGGCTTATAATACGACCGGCTGTTGACGTTTCGCCGTAGTGAAATGCAACAGATAAGGAGCGGGCATGCCTGAAGATAGCCTCACCATCATCGACAACAGGACCTCTCGGTCCTACACCCTTCCCATCAAGCACGGCACCGTCCGTGCCACCGACCTGCGGCAGATCAAGACCGGGCCGGATGACTTCGGGTTGATGCCCTACGACCCCGCCTTCATGAACACGGCGTCCTGCGAAAGCACGATCACCTTCATCGACGGCGACAAAGGCATCCTTCGCTATCGAGGCTATCCCATCGAGCAGTTGGCGGAGCACTGCACCTACCTGGAGGTGGCGTACCTGCTCATCCACAGCGAGCTTCCGGACCGGCAGCAGTTGGCCGACTGGGAAGGCGGCGTCAAGCGCCACGCCAGCATCCGCGAGAACATCAAGAAGTTTATGGAGGGCTTTCGCTACGACGCCCATCCCATGGGGATGCTGGTGAGCTCCATCGCTGCCATGTCCACCATCTACCCGGAATCGCGCCACATCAACGATCCGGAGATCCGCGCCCGCCAGATCCGCCGGCTCTTCGCGAAGGTGCCCATCATCGCCGCGTACATTTACCGGCTCTACAAGGGCTATGCGTTCGTGGCGCCGGATCCCGACCTCAGCTACACCGAGAATTTCATGAACATGCTGTGGCGGAAATCCGAAGGCAAGTTCAAGCCCAACCCGGTGCTGGCGCGCGCCCTCGACATCCTCTACATCCTGCATGCCGACCACGAGCAGAACTGCTCCACCAGCACCATGCGCGAGGTGGGCAGCTCGCACGCCGATCCGTACGTGACGGCGGCGGCCGCGGCGGCGGCGCTCTCCGGCCCGCTCCACGGCGGCGCCAACGAGGAAGTGCTCCACATGCTGGACGAGATCGGCTCGAAGGACCATATCCCCGCCTACATCCAGCGCGTCAAGCAGGGCGAGTGCAAGCTGATGGGCTTCGGCCACCGCGTCTACAAGAACTACGATCCGCGCGCCCGCATCTGCCAGCGGATCGCCAACGAGGTCTTCGAGGTCACCGGCCGCAACCCCAAGATCGACATCGCGGTCGAACTCGAGCACATCGCCCTCGACGACGACTACTTCGTCAAGCGCAAGCTGTATCCCAACGTGGACTTCTACTCCGGGATCATTTACCAGGCCATGGGCTTCCGGCCCGAGATGTTCACGGTGCTGTTCGGCATCGCGCGCACCGCGGGCTGGCTGGCGCAATGGGAAGAGCTGCTGGCCGACAAGGAGCAGAAGATCGCGCGCCCGCGCCAGATCTACCTGGGCCACGAGTGCCGCGACTTCGTCCCCATGGATCAGCGCGAGCCCGTCGCCGCCGTGGTGAGGTAGCGAGGGCGCGCTTTCGTGTGGGGCAGGATGGCATCCTGCGCGCCGGTTGCGAACCGGCGGCCGGGCCGACCTGTTCGCAGAGGCGCTTACAGGCGGGTTGCCAACCCGCC
>DATNLV010000120.1:0-2334 GCA_035602665.1 Bryobacteraceae bacterium
CGCGCTGGCGGGCCTGGCGGCCGCGGCGCTGGTGCTGACGAATGTGGCGGCGGTGGTTGTGGCGCTGTGCTGGACGCTCTACCTGGCGGCGAGGATGAAGCGCGCCGTCCCATTCCTCGGTGTCTTTGCGCTCGCGATGGCTCTCGGGTGCGCGCCGTGGGCGATTCGGAACTACCGTGTGTTCCACCAGGTGGTGTTGGTTCGCGACAGCCTGGGAATGGAGCTCTACGTCTCCAACAACGACTGCGCCGGGTTCAGCCAGGATGCCAGCATCGCCAACGGCTGCCACGCGCGCACGCATCCCACCCGCAGCCTGGCCGAAGCGGAACTGCTGGTTCGCTTGGGAGAAGTCCGCTACAACCAGTACAGGCTGGCGACGGCGACCGATTGGATTCGCACTCACCCGCGGCGCTTCGCGGCGCTGGCCTGGAGGCGATTCGTGTCGTTCTGGCTGCCTGCCGACTCGCTTCCGATCGTGGCCATCACATGCCTGTCGCTGGGGGGTTTCTTGCTGATGGCGATCCGGAAGATCCCGGCGCTGGCGTTCATCGCCGCCGTGATGGCGCTCTATCCTCTCATCTATTACGTGGTCCAGACCATTCCGCGCTATCGCTATCCCATCCTGTGGCTGTCGCTGCTGGGCGCGGGCTATGCGCTGTCGGAATGGACGGCGGCCGCGCGGGAGCGGCTACTTCGAATGCGCCGCGGTGTCCTTGGCGCCGGTCTTTGACTCTTCGATCCAGCCCTTGGAATGGGCCAGGCGCTCGAAGGCCTCGCGCGTCTTGCGCGCCTCTTTGGCATTCCATCCACCGCGTCCGGCAACCTGGACCAGCTTGTTCCAGGAGTTCGCGAAATCGGCCATAAGGATGGTGAATTCGCGCTGGCGTTTCTCCGCGAGCGCCCTCGCCGCCTCATCCGGATGCGCGGCGTCGTATTCGGCTGTGTGCTCGATGGCTTGGAGCTCGCGAGAGCGAGTTTCCGGGTTGAGGAAGCCGGGCGCCTGCGCGGCGGCAGGCAGGGCAAGCCCGGCAGCGAGAATCAGCGCTGCCGCGGGAATGCGATGGATTCCGAACGACACAACTGGGACATTGTAGTCCGGTGATCAAGATATTGCGAGGTGTTTAATCTAGACATCTCTTAACGCGCGCGGTGTGCCTGCTGAGCTACGGTTTCCGATCCGGCCGCGGGTGCTTTCCATCACGCAGCCCTGGCAGTGGGAGAAGGCGTTCAGCGTCGTGGGCGAGCATGGAGCGTTCCTCGGCCAGCAGGATGGGCTTTCGAGGCGTGGCTGTGGCCGACGAAAGTCCTCAGCGAGTTTCGTGCTGATGGCGATGCGGGAGATTCCGGCGCTGGCGTTCATCGCCGCGGTGATGGCGCTCTATCCCCTCATCTATTACGTGGTCCAGTACATTCCGCGCTACCGCTATCCCATCCTGTGGCTGTCGCTGCTGGGCGCGGGCTATGCGCTGTCGGAATGGACGGCCGCCGCGCGGGAGCGGCTACTTCGGAGACGCGGCGATTTCCTTGGCTGAGGACGCGTTCGGGTCTTCGATCCAGGCCTGGCAGTGAACCAGGCGCTCGAAGGCCTCCCGAGTCTTGCGCGCCTCTTTGGTATTCCATCCGCCGCGGCCCGCGACCTGTATCAGCTTGTTCCAGGAGTTCGTGAAATCGACCACACGGGCGGTGAATTCGCGCTGGCGTTTCGCCGCTTCGGTCTTGGCCGCCTCTTGCGCGGTGTCGTGAGCGGCCCTCTGCTGGATGGCCTGGAGATCGCGAGACTTATCTTCCGCGCTGACGAAGCCGCCGGGCGCCTGTGCGACGGCGGGCAGGGCCAGACCCGCAGCGAGAATCAGGGCTGCCGAAGGAAGGCGATGGATTCCGAAGGACACAACTGGCCTAATTGTACTCCGGCGGGCGCGATATTGCGAGCCGTTTAATCTAGTGTAGTGCGGGTGCGAATGTCGAGCAGACGGATGGTGGGACAGGCACGAATTTCGCAAGTGCGGCGAAATTCGAGCCAGTCCCGGGCTTGCTACACCAGGCTCCGCTTAACGCGCGCGTGGGTTTGATAGACTACGCGCATACTATGAGATGGGGCTTGATTCTGATCCTCGGCGCCGCAGCCATGGCCGCTACCCATCCCATTCCCCGGTTTCCGATCGAGCCGCCGGTGCTCTCCATTACGCAGCCCTGCCAGTGGGGCATGCCATTCACGGTGGTGGGCGAGCACGGAGCGATCCTCGGCCAGCAGGATGGCTCCTTCGAGGCGTGGCTGTGGCCGACCAAGGTCCTGAGCGAGTTTCGCATCACGGCGGAACTGGAGGACCACCCGCT
>DATNLV010000128.1:0-7755 GCA_035602665.1 Bryobacteraceae bacterium
CTGCCCGCCTGAATCGCGAGGCGATCGACACGCTGGAATACCAGCAACTGCCTTGAAGCGGGGCGAACTATACCTCGTGCGTAAGCCGGGCTCCGGGGACCCGAGGAAACAGCGCGTGTTCGTCGTCGTGAGCCGGCAGGCGCTGGTCGATTCTCGATTCTCGACCGTGATTTGCGCGCCTGTTTATTCACAGCACGACGGTCTCAGCACCCAAGTTCGCGTTGGAACGGCAGAGGGTCTGAAGAAAGAGTCCAGCATCCATTGCGACGAGCTGGTGAGCCTTCCGAAGTCCGCTTTGACCCACTTTGTCGGCTCGCTCAAGCCCGCCGAGCTGAGCGAGGTCGACTTTGCACTGGCTGTCTCCCTGGGGTTGGCAGACGCCTAGCCGGGTGATACCGGTCAGTCCAGCTCGCCGCTGACCCGCTCCAGGTTGGCCTCGAAATGCGCCCGCAGCGAGAGCAAAATGCGGTGCTGGTTCGCCAGCATCCGCTCCCAGTCCGGCAGATACAGGCCCGGCTCGAACTCCAGCGCCAGCCAGTCCAGCGGCCGGCGCACTCCCGAGTCGCGCAACGCATAATGCAAGAAAACCAGGCCGCCGCAGCAGTGGCTGCGCCCGAACAGCGGGCAATCGAAGCACGCGCGGTTGGGCGACTCCCCGTCGATAACCCGTAACAGCGCCAGCCCGTCGTGCGTCTCATACCGCAGTGGCAAGGGGTCGGCAGGCGGATGAGGGCTTTCCGTGCCCAGGTTGGGCGGCCGGTTCAGCAGCAGGTCCCAACACTCCGATTGGCTCACCGGCAGAAGCTGGTGCACGATGCGCCTCTCGAATTCCGTTAAGGCGTCGTGAATCCGCTCGCGGCGGAGGAAGTCGGCATCCTCGGACATATCCGGCAGGGGTAGCTTACCATAGAAGATTGCCGTTTGCCGTGCTCACATGAACAAACCATTCCTCAATTGGCGCCCGCTCTACTTCGGCGTCGGACTGACGACGCTCGCCACCCTGCTTCTGGAGCTGGCGCTGACGCGAATCTTTTCCGTCGTCTTCTACTACCACTTCGCCTTTCTAGCGATCTCGATTGCTCTGTTCGGCCTGGGCGTGGGGGGCGTTTTCTCCTACGTCGTGGCCGATTGGCGGCGTCCCTTCTTCACGAAACTGGGCCTGATCGCGAGCGTGAACGCGGCCCTGGCGCTGGTGGCGCTGGTGGTGGTGCTCGGCTTGCGCGGCGAGATCGGCTATGGTACGCTGGCGCTGGTCTACTTCACCAGTGCCCTGCCCTTTTTCGCCGCCGGCACCACCATCTCCCTCGCCATCGCCGAAACCATCGAGCGCGTGGACCGCGTATACTTCGCCGACCTCGCCGGCGCCGCCGCGGGCTGCCTCCTCCTGATCCCCCTCCTCGACAGTCTGGGCGGGCCGAACACCGTGATCGTGGCGGCCCTGCTCTATGCGGTTTCCGCCCTGAGCTGGTTTCGTATGGCCGAGAGCCGCAAAGGGCTCGCCGGAGCCGCGGCACTCGCCGGAGCGTTGCTCGTCCTCCTGGGCGCGAACACCTTTGTTCCGCTCATCGACGTGAAATACGCCAAGGGCAAGGACCTGGCCGGAGAGCGCTTTGTCCGCTGGAACAGCTTCTCGCGCATTGCCCTCACGCGGGATCGGGACAGCGGAATGCCGAACATCGTCATCGACGCCGACGCCGCCACCGGCATTCCCAGCTTCGATCTGGCACGCCTTTCCGACAAGGATCGGAACGACCTGCTGTACCAGGGGCCGGGGCTGGTCTACGCCTTAAGGCCTGGCGCCAAGGCGCTCGTGATCGGGGCCGGCGGCGGATGGGACCTGGCGCGCGCGCTCGCCTCCGGCTGCCGCGACGTCACCGGCGTCGAGATCAACCCCATCATCGCCACCACCATCATGCGTGAGCGGTTTCCGGACCTGAGCCGAAGGCTCTATTCCCGCCCGGAGGTCCGCATACGCGTCGAGGACGGCCGCAGCTTCGTACGGCGAACTGACGAGAAGTACGGCGTGATCCAGATGACGCTGGTGGACACGTGGGCTTCGACCGCCGCCGGCGCGTTTGCTCTCTCCGAGAACAACCTGTACACCTCCGACGCTTTCTACGAATACTTCAACCATCTCGAGCCCAACGGGATTCTGGTGTTCACCCGCTGGGGCCTCGATCCGCCGCGCGAATCGCTGCGGCTGATTTCGCTGGCCCGCGTGGCGCTCGCTCGCTTAGGCCAGACCGATCTCGCGCGCCATGTCATGGTGGTCCGCGAAGGCGGTGCGTCGGAACTGGCGAAATGGGGAGCGACGGACACCGTCCTCATCGGCCGCAGCGCCTTCCAGGACTCCGATATGGCGCGGCTCCGGGCCGCGGCGCCGCACGGACATTTCCGCTTCCTCTACGTTCCCGACCAGACCATTCCGAACGCGTTCACCAGTCTGGCCCGCAGCCAGGACCCGGCTTCGTTCGAGCGTCAGTACCGCTACGACGTTTCCTCCGTGGACGACAACCGGCCCTTCTTCTTCTATACCGTTCAACCGCGCGACGTGTGGGACTTCCTGAAGCACGCTTCCCGCCTGAGTGCCGATTACCAGGTCAACCGCGCCGTGCCGCTGCTGTTCGGCTTGCTCATCGTGAGCACGCTCGCCACCGGGATCATGCTGGGGCTGCCGCGGGTGCTGCTCGGAAGCAGCCTGCCCTCGGACAAGGGCGTGCTACGGTTCCTGTGGTATTTCATCTTCCTCGGCGCCGGATACATTTTGATCCAGGTCGCGCTGGTGCAAAAGTTCGTACTCTTCCTCGGCCATCCGACCTACGCTCTCACCGTGATCATCTTCTCGATGCTGGTCTCAAGCGGACTGGGCAGTTACTTCAGCCGGCGGATCGCCGCCGACTCGGATGCACGGCTGTCGCGCGTGCTGGCGCTGGTGGCGCTGCTGGTAGCGGTTCTCGCGTTCTCGGTTTCACCGGTGCTGGGCGCCGGAGTCGGCCTGCCGCTGCCGGTGAAGTTCCTGATCAGCGTGCTCCTGATCGCGCCGCCTGGATTCCTGATGGGCGTTCCCTTCCCCACCGGCCTGCGCCGCCTCGAGCAGATGCATAAGCCCTCGGTGCGCTGGGCCTGGTCGCTGAACGCAGCGGCCAGCGTGCTGGGCTCGGTGGCCGCGATCGTGCTGGCCATCTACATGGGGCTGCGCGAGACGCTGCTCGTGGGCGGCGCGATGTACCTCTGTGCGATGGCGACGCTCGCCCTCAGCCGGCGCCGAAGCGCGGCGCAGCCCCAGCAAGCGCTGGCCACACCGCAGTAGTGGGGCAGGACTCCAGTCCTGCAAGCCGGCGTCCACGCCCGCCTCATCTCCCATCCAGGCGCTTCAGCGTTGCCGCCACGCCACTCGGGTCGAAGCCGTACGGCCCCGGCGCGCTTTTGTAAACGATGCGGCCATCACCGCCGATGACGTAGAGCCGGTCGGGCCAGCCCGTGTAGGCGGCCTCCACCGCGTCGTCGACATCGTCGACCAGCGCCGGCATCTCGATCCCGAGGCGCCGCACGCAGGCGCCCGCCACTTCATCCCGCTCGCCAAGTGACTTCGGTCCGGCGAAGACCACGTGGTCGCGCACGTTCGACGGCATCTGCCAGCCATCGCTGGGGTGAGCCTCGCGGATGTAGACCACGTAGAAGACCACGCGATCCTTGTACCGCCGGTAAAGCTCGTTGAGCGCGGGAACCTCCCGGCGAAATGGCGGTCAAGTGTAGCTTCCGAAAACCAGGACCACCGGGCGGCCGCTCAGTTCGGAAAGCCGCACGCGGCGGGAGCGGTCGAGCGTGGTGAGCGCAAAATCGGGAGCCGGATCGCCGGCGCGCAAGTGCCCGGCACGCGCCTCCATCCAGAGCGTTTGGAAAGGGAGCACGTAGAACGCAACGTCGGGCACGTGGGACATGACGCGGCCGAACACCCCTGGCGGTTGGTGCATGGCGAACGCCAGCCCCGCCAGGAGCAGAACGTAGACGGCCACAAGGCCAGCGAAAACCGCCGCAAGCTTGCGCATCCCCGAATCCCTACTTCTTATGATAGTTCGGGAACGGGGGGCGCTTCACGGCCGGTGGCGGATTCTTCTCCAACTCCGCCAGCGCGATCTCGACGGCGCGCTCCAACTGCGGATCATGCCCCGCGCGCCACGCCTGCGGATCGAACTCGACTTCAACGTCCGGCGCGACGCCGTGGTTCTCCACATCCCACGCGCCCTCGGTGTTGTAGAACGCCAGGTTCGGCGCTGTGACCGTGCCGCCGTCCATCAAATCGGGGAAGTCGAAGATCCCCACCAGGCCTCCCCAGGTGCGCTTGCCCACCAGCTTGCCGACCTTGGCCTTGCGGAACATCCACGGCATCAGGTCTCCGCCCGAGCCGGCGAGCTCGTTGATGATCATCACTTTCGGCCCGAAGATGGAGCCGACGGGCGTGGTGAACGGCTCACCATCGCGCGTCATGAAGTAGTTCATGAGCGGGCGGCGCAAGTAATCGATGATGTAGTCGGCAGCGGCGCCGCCGCGGTTGAAGCGCTCGTCGAGCACCGCTCCCGCCTTATCCTCCTGGGCGAAGTAGTAGCGGTTGAAAGAAGTGTAGCCGTCCACGGAGGTGTTCGGCAGGTATACATAAGCCAGGCGCCCGGCGCTCAACTTGTCCACTTTGCGCCGGTTGTCCTCGATCCAGGCCAGGTTCCGCAGGCCCGCCTCGCTCTCGACAGGCACCACGGTGACCTCGCGCGATTTCTCTCCGCCCGGGTCCGGCCCCACTTTCAGCACCACCGACTTGCCCGCGGTCTCTTCGAAGAAACTGTAAACTTCGTCCGACGCTACGAGCTCGCGGCCGTTGACGGCCAGCAGATACTCGCCCGCCACCACGTTGACGCCCGGCTGCGTTAGCGGCGCGCGAAGCTCCGGATTCCAATTCTCCCCGTCATAGACCTTGGCAAAGCGGTAGCGCCCGTTCTCGATCGCGTAATCGGCGCCGAGCAGGCCGCCAGGGACGCGCTTCACCTCCGGCTGCGCGCCGCCGCGCACGTAAAGGTGGCCGACCGTCAACTCGCCCAGCATCTCCATGAGGAGATAGTTCAGCTCGGGCCGGCTGCCCAGCCGTTCCAGATACGGCTCGTATCTGGCTTTGTAGGTGGCGAGGTCCACGCCGTGAAGGTTCGGATCGTAGAAGAAATCGCGCTCGATCCGCCAGACTTCGTTGTACATCTGCTTCCACTCCGCGCGAGGGTCGACGCGAAGCTCTATCTCGTCCGTCTTCAGGCGGCCGTCCCCCGGCTTCGGCGCCGCGTCCGCTTTGGCGATGAACCACTGGTCGCCTTTGCGGTAGAGCACCTTCTCTCCATCGAACGATATGTCGAAGACGCGCACGCCGTCCAGAAACTTCTCGGTCTTGCGCGTCTTCAGCTCGAACTTCTGGACCGTCTCCTCCGGCTGCGCCTGGCGAAGGCCAACCGGCGGATCTTCGAGCAGATACAGCGTGCCGGTCTTACCCGCATAGAGCCCGCCGTAGTTGCGGGCGGGCATCGGCATGGCGAGAATGCGCTGGCTGATGCCCTCGAAATCGATGCGGACCGGCGCCGGCTCCTTCTTGTCTTTGTCTTTGTCCTTGTCCTTCGCGTCGGGTTTCTTCTCCGGCTTCTCTTCGTCGCTCTCGGGCGCGAGCGGCGACGCCAGGTCTTTCCGCAGCACCACCACGTAGACGCTCCGCGTCACCGGCCGGCCCATGCTCGACATATCGAGCCAGCCCTTGGTGGGGCCGCTGTCCGTGCTGGCGGTGAAATAGAGGCTCTCGCCATTGCGGTCGAACGCGGCATAGCGCGCATCGCTCATGCCATCGGTGATCTGCGTCGTCTTGCCGCTCTCGATCGAGTACGCGAACACGGCGCGCATGTGGTTCTTGAGAATCTTGGTATAGGCGATCCAGCGGCTGTCAGGCGCCCAGCAGGGCTGGATGCCTCCTCCGGGGTCCTTGTAAGTGTCCGCATCCACCCTAACCGGCTCGCGCTTCTCCAGATCGATGTACCAGACCGCCTCAGCCTTGTCCGTGAAGGCGATCTTCTTGCTGTCGGGCGACCACAGGGGCGCATAGTAAAACGAGGGAGGCAGCTTGATCTTAGTAACTTCGCCCATGCCGTTTTGTGCCCGTATGTGCAGCGCGTATTCGCCCGATTCGTCGGAGAAGTAGGCGATGCGCATCCCGTCCGGCGACCATGCCGGATCGCGCTCCGCAACGCCCGGCGTGTTGGTCAAATTGCGTGCATCGCCCTTCTCGGCGGGGACGGTGAGGATCTCACCGCGCGCGCTGAAGACCGCCCGCGCGCCGGATGGGGAGAGCCCCTCGGTATCGATGTATCGGGCAGCCTTCTCGAAGGCCGGCCTCGTCTGGGGCAGGTCGGCGGCGATGGTGACCTCGATCGCGTGCTCGCCGCCGGACTTCAGGTCGTAGAGATGCAGCGAGCCGAACTGCTCGTAGACGATCGCATCCGGGCCGGCCGAGGCCGACTTGAGGTCGAACCCACTCGCCCGGACCGCCGCCGCAACCTTCTGCGTTTTGAGGTCGTAGTAGAACAGCGTCACCGGGCCGTTGCGATCGGAGAGAAAGTAGATGCGGTCCTTCAGCCACATCGGATTGAAGTCGTTCGAGTTCTCGCGCGGCACCTTTTCGATGTGGGAATCGGCCAGATCCGCAATCCAGATCGAACTGGTGCGCCCGCCGCGATACCGCTTCCAGGCGTCGAAGGCGTGCGGCAGCGGCACGTAGGCGAGGCGCTTTCCGTCCGGCGAGTAGGCGCCTTCCTCGGCCATCGGCAAAGGCAGCTGGTCGGGCAGCCCTCCGCCCTCGGCGGCGACCGTGAAGAGGCGGGAGAAACGGGAGGAGCTGGCGCGCGTGGAACGGAACAGGATGCGCTTGGCGTCCGGCGTCCAGCCGATCACCGTATCGGGATCGGGATGATACGTCAAACGGCGCGGCTCGCCGCCCTCGGCCGCAACCACATAGACGTCGCGGTTGCCGGCATACTCGCCGCTGAAGGCGATGAGCGTCCCATCGGGCGAGAACTGTGGATCGCTCGCGATCCCGACGCCGGCCGTCAGCCGCCGCGCCTCACCACCATCGCGGCCGACCACCCACAAGTCGCCGCCATAAGAGAATGCGATCCGGGACTGGCTGACCGCCGGCCTCTGGAGCAGCAGCGGCTGTCCAAAAGCGCAGCAGGCGGCCGCAAACGCAGCGGCAGTGATCACTAGGAGGCGCATGCGTCCAGAATAGCGAAGGCAAGCGAGGCGCGTGGCCTGTGGCTTGTAGCCTGTGGATTCCATGGTGGACACGCTGCGGAGCCGGACAGAGCCGAACAGATCCACAAGCCACAGGCCAGAAGCCACAAGCCGCTTTTAGTGCCGGAAATGCCGCACGCCCGTGAACACCATCGCCAGACCCAGCCGGTTGGCCGCGGCAATCACTTCGTCGTCGCGCACCGAGCCGCCCGGCTGGATCACCGCCGTGGCGCCGTGTTTGGCGGCTTCTTCCAGGCCGTCCGCGAAGGGGAAGAACGCGTCCGAGCCAACCACCGTTCCCTCCAGCGGCAACGCGGCCTTCATGGCGGCGATCTTGGCCGAATCCACGCGGCTCATCTGGCCGGCGCCCACCGCCACGGTCTGGCCTTCGCGCGCGTAGACGATGGCGTTCGATTTGACGTGCTTGGTCACCTTCCAGACAAACAG
>DATNLV010000146.1:0-4877 GCA_035602665.1 Bryobacteraceae bacterium
CGGAGCCGCCGCTACCGCGCCTGCCGCCGGAGCCGCCGCTACCGCTGCCGCAGCCGCCGACACGCCGAAAGCCTCTTCGATACCCTTGACGAGTTGCGCCGCTTCGAGCAGCGTCAGACCCTTTATCTGTTCCAGAATCGCGTTTACGTCCGCCATTTTCTTCGAACTCCTTCGCTCGTTGCTTCTAGTCTGTGGCTAGCGGCCCGCGGCTGGCGACCCTCAACCAGGGTCCGCCGGCCACAAGCCACAGGCCGTTATTCCGTGAACTTGTTCTCTTTGATCGCCTGCCCGAGAACCACCGCCAGATTCCTGGCCACGCCATTCAGGCTGACTGCCAGCCGTTGCGACGCGGAATTGATCAGCCACATCACCTTGCCGATCAGCTGCTCCTTGGACGGCATGTTCGCCAGCTCGCTGATCGATTTCACCTCGATCACGCGGCCTTCGACCATGCCTGCCTTGAACGTGAATGCCGGGTTCGCCTTGGCGTACGCCGTCAGGGTTTTCGCCAGAGCCACCGGGTCCGTCGTCGTGTACGCCAGCGACGTCATGCCCTTCAGGCTGCCGAGCAGGCTCTCCGCCGTCGTCCCCTCGGACGCCTTCGCCGCCAGGTTGTTCTTGATCACCCGGTACCGGCCGCCGGCCGCGCGCACCGCTTTCCGGAGCTCGAAATCCTGCGCCACCGTGAGCTTCTCGAAGCTCGTCACGAACAGGTGGGAGGCCCGCTCCAGTTCCTTCCGCAGCGCCTCGGCGTCTTTTTTCTTGTCCGCTCTCTTTTTCACGATGCTTTCCTCCGCCGGCCTACGTCGCTCCGCCGCCTACACGGCCTTGGCGTTATACGGGGTCACGTCCAGCTTTACGCCCGGCCCCATGCTCGAGCAAATCGTGACGCTCTTGACGTACTTGCCCTTGGCCGCCGCCGGCTTGGCCTTCACCACCGCCTGGATCAGCGTGAGCGCGTTCTCGTGCAGTTTGTCGGTGTCGAAACCCGTCTTCCCCACCGGTGCGTGGATAATGCCGGTCTTATCCACGCGGAACTCCACTTTGCCGGCCTTGGTTTCCTTCACGGCCTTGGCAACGTCCATGGTCACCGTGCCGGTCTTCGGATTGGGCATCAGCCCGCGCGGGCCGAGAACCTTGCCGAGACGTCCCACCGAGCGCATCATGTCTGGAGTAGCGATCACGGCGTCGAAATCGATCCAGCCGCCCTGGATCTTCGCCACCATGTCCTCGCCCCCGACGAAATCCGCGCCGGCCTCCTGGGCCTCGCGCTGCTTATCGCCCGAAGCGATCACCAGGACCGACTTGGATTTGCCGAGCCCGTTCGGCAGCACCACCGTGCCGCGAACCATCTGATCGGCATGCTTGGGATCGACGCCCAGCCGCATGTGCAGCTCGACGGTCTCATTGAACTTGGCGAATTTGACTTTTTGAACCAGCGGCACAGCCTCTTCCAGGGGATAGGGCTGTGGCTTCACTTGCTGAGCGGCAGAAAGATACTTTTTACCTTGTTTTCGAGCCATATTTCCTCATTGGTCCAAGCGGCAGGAACGATGTCCCTGCCTCCCATTGAGACGCGTTGGAATTCTCAATCTACCACAAGCCGTGGCGGTTTGTCACATGGGGGGGAAGTGGGCAACCGCGAAGGTTCGTTACCGAGCCGCGCGCAAGGGAGCGGACTCTTACGGCAGGCTCAGATTGACCCGCATGAACAGGAGCTCGAAACCGGCCCGTTCGTAGTTGCGATGCGAGCCGCTGCCCGGCACCACGCAGGCCATCGCCAGATCACAGCCGGCCGCGGCCGCATCCGCCAGCCGCGCGTGGATCAGTGCCCATTGCGCCCCGCGCCGGCGCCCTGCCAGCACCGTGGCATCGCCAAACAAATACGCGACGCCGTCCTGGATCGACATGCCCCCGCCTGCGACCGCTTCCCCGTCGCGTCGCGCCAGATAGCACTGCCCCGACAAAGACGCGCCTGCCAGCATCTCGACGAAGGAGTCGTCGACTTCGTCCCGTTCCTGAAAGCCCCGCGCCACGGTCCGGTTCCAGGTGTCGAGATCCCGGTCGCCGGCCAGCGAGACCGTGAGGCCTTCCCACAAAGGTACCGGCTCCTCCGCCGGGATGCGCCGGATCATCACATTGTTGAACTCGATCACCCGGTACCCGCGGCTGAAGATCATCTCCAACAGGCTCGCATCGGCCATCGGACAAAGGTCGATCAGCACCGCGCTGCCGCGCTCGCGGAAGAACCCCTCCATCCGGTCGAATTCTTCCCGAGCCGCCGGCCCCTGCATGCCGATCCCGAGCGCATGCGTCAAAGGCGACCCGACGCCGCCGAACAAAGCGCACCCGCCCAGAAACGGTTCCGCCACCGCCTCCAACCCGGGAGAAGCCTCCGCCACCGCGCGAGCCACCCGGAATCCGTTAGCGGCCTCGGCGGCTTCAATCCTACGCGCCAAAGCGAGATCGGCGGTGGAGAATGTGGACGGCATCCCTACACCCGGTCCAACTCCAGGAACTCCTTGATATGCGGATGCTCCGACTTCTCCAGGTCCGCGGTCGCCCCGAAGTAGATCACCCGCCCCTCGTCGAGCACCACCACGCGGTCGGCCACCTTGCGCATCAGGTCCAGGTCGTGCGTCACCACGATCGAAGTCAGCTTGAGCTGTCCCTTCAGGCGCAGCATGAGGTTCGCCATGTGGTCCGACATGATGGGGTCCACCATGGTCGTCGGCTCGTCGTACAGAATGCACTCCGGCTGAGCCGCCAGCGCCCGCGCAATGGCCACCGCGCGCTTGTAGCCCGTCGAGATGTCGTTGGGATAGGCGTTGGCGTACTCGGCCAGGTCCACCATCTTGAGCAGCCCGTCAACAACCTGGTCCTTGTTGGACGAGCTGTAATCCTGCCGAAGCTCCAGAGAGAACAGGATGTTCTCGGCGATCGTGAGCGAATCGAAAAGCGCCCCGGACTGGAACACCATGGTCACTTTCCGCCGGATGCGCCGCAGTTCCGACTCCGGAAAATCCGTGATGTCCTCGTGCGCCACGATCACGCGGCCGCTGTCCGGCTTGATGAAGCCCATGATGTGGCCGAGCGTCACCGACTTGCCCACGCCGCTGCGGCCGATGATGGCCACCGTCTCCCCCGCATTAACATTGAAGTTCACATCGACTAAAACGGGGTGATCGAACGTCTTATCGACGTGGCGGAACTCGATGTAGTGGGGAAAGCTGTCGGTCATCGGCGTCGCTCGCTGTCAAACGCTCCAGGAAAATGATAGCATTGATGAAAACGCGCGCTCGCCGCTGGCTTCGGGCTCCCGACAGGAGGGGCGGCGCTCACCCGCCGCGGTCCGCGTCAAACCCTCTAGGCAGAACGGCGGCATTTGGCGTAGAATGGTTTAAAACAAAGACATGCGTTTTTGTTTGATCGCCGGTTGCTGGTTGCTGCCCGCCCTGGCGGCGGAAAGCGGCACGGTCGCGCTCGCTCCTTCTTCCCATCTCGCCTCCGTGGTTAAGGTCGATGCGCGTAGCGGCCGCCTGGTTCGCACCGCGGCCATGGCCTCCGCTTCCGGCCGCGTGGTCGCCGGCACGAACGCCTGGGCCGAACTGGCCACCGCCCTCGACGACTACGTCCGCCAGACCGCCGAGCGCTACCAGGTGGACCCGTTGCTGGTGCGCTCCGTCATCCAGGCCGAAAGCAACTTCAATCCGGCCGCCGTTTCCGCCAAGGGCGCCCAGGGATTGATGCAACTGATGCCCCAGACCGCGCGCCGCTTCGACGTCAAGAACGCCTTCAGCCCGTGGGAGAACATCGACGGCGGCGTGCGCTACCTCAAATACCTGCTCGACCTGTACGGCAAGCGGGAGTCGCCCGAGACCCTGGCGCTGGCCGCCTACAACGCCGGAGAAGGCGCGGTCCTGAAGCACGGCGGCGTGCCGCCTTACCAGGAAACCACCGACTACGTACGGAAGGTGGCGAAGAATTGGAAGGAAGCCCGGGCCGAAGCCGACCGGCTGGCCGCGCCCCCTGCACCCGAGGCCGCTGCTTACCGGCCCGTGGAGCATTATACGGACGCGCGAGGCGTCCTGCACATCCGCACCCGGCCAACCCCATGAGAGCCCTCCGCCCGACAGTCGCTGCCTGCTTGCGGTCGGCACGGCTGCCGGCCCTGAAGGCGCTGGCCCTGGTGGCCTGCCTGGCAGCTTGTTCCCTGGCCGCCTCCCCGCAGATCACGGCCGTCCGCTTCTGGTCGCTCGGGGAGGTGACCCGCGTCGCCATCGAGACCGACTCCGAGACGCAATACCACGTCGAGCGGATCGACAGCCCCGAGCGCATCTTCCTGGACCTGGCCGGTGTCCGCCGCCAGGCCGGCACGCGCGGAATGCAGGTGATTCCGGTCAACGACCGTCTGGTAAAGCAGATTCGCATCGCACTCGCGCAGCCCGGCGTGATCCGCCTAGTGCTCGATCTGGAGGCGCGGGCCGACTACTCGATCTCGCAGCTCTCCAATCCCGACCGGATCATGATCGAGCTCCGCATGGCCGGCCACGGCCCCCCGATGCCCCCGGAACGTAGCGTGACCGGCAGCCACGTGATTGAGCAGCTGCCGCCCGAGCCGCCCAAGGTTCAACCGACGCCGGCGCCCACGCCCGTTCCACCGATCAAGGTCTCGCCGGCCTCCGCGCTCGGAAGCGCCGCCCCCACGGTCCACACCGCCAGCGCCGAGTCGCGCGCGCCAGCAAGCGGACCATCCACCATCGACCATCAACCATCGACCACTCCGTTCAGCACCGAACCGCGCGCGTCAGCAAGCGGACCATCCACCATCGACCATCGACCATCGACCACTCCGCTCAGCACCGAACCGCGCGCGC
>DATNLV010000746.1:0-2889 GCA_035602665.1 Bryobacteraceae bacterium
GAAGCCCCGCAACCTGCTCAATGCCGCCATCGGGACCGACAACCTCTTCCACAGGGAGCAGGGGGGCAAGGTGACGCTGCGGCTGGCGGTGGAGAACCTGACCAACACGGTGGCGCTGTACAATTTCCTGTCGACGTTCAGCGGGACGCACTTCGTTTCGCCGCGGAGCGTGCAGGTGACGCTGGGGTATGTGTTCTAGGGCTTGTGGCCTGTGGCTTGTGGCTCGTGGATCTCCTCGGGCGTTCCCGGCTTCGCGCCCTGCCGAATGCGGGTAGCGAAGCACACGAAGGCCCGCCAGGAATCCACAGGCTACAAGCCACGCGCCACGTGCCATTTGGTAACATATCCCAAATGCTCACCAACGGTCGCGTTTACAATTTCAGCCCCGGTCCAGCCATGCTTCCGGAACCGGTCATGGTCAGGATCAAGGAAGAATTCCTCAACTACGGCGGCCTTGGCGCTTCCGTCATCGAGATCAGCCACCGCGCGAAAGATTTCGTGGCCATCGTCGACGGCGCCACCAGTCTCTTTCGGGAGCTTGCCGGCCTGCCTGCCGATTACAGCGTTCTGTTCGTCGCCGGCGGCGGCAGAATGCAGTTCTCGGCCGTGCCTCTGAACCTGATCGGCCGCTCGCCTTCGCGGAAGGCGCTGTACACGGAGACGGGCGTTTTCGCGGCCAACGCCATCAAGGACGCCGGCGCGTACGGCGACATCAAGGTGGTGGCGAGCAGCCGCGACACGGGCTTCGACCGCATCCCCGCGCTCGATCCGGCGGCGATTGACCAGGACGCCGCGTACCTGCACATCACCACGAACAACACGGTGTACGGCTCGCGCTGGAACACGTTCCCGGAGACCGGCGCGGTGCCGCTGGTGGGGGACCAGACCTCGGAGATTCTGTCGCGGGTGATCGATTACTCGCGCTTCGGCTTGATTTATGCCGGGCTGCAGAAGAACCTGGGGCCGTCGGGAAGCGCGCTGGTGGTCATTCGCAAGGACCTGCTCGGGCAGGCGCTGCCGATCACGCCGGTGTTGCTCAACTACGCCAGCGTGGACAAGGGGAACTCGCTGGTGAACACGCCGAGCACGTTCAACATTTACGTGACGTGGCTGGTCCTGCAGTGGCTGAAGGAGCAGGGCGGCGTGGCGGCGATCGAAGCCGTGAACGAGAAGAAGGCCAAGACGGTCTACGACGTCATTGACGCATCGAGCTTCTACAAGGGCGTGGTTCAGCCGGAGCACCGCTCCAGGATGAACATCACCTTCCATCTGCCCAGCGAGGAGCTGCTCGGACAATTCCTGAAGGGCGCGGGCAAGGAAGGACTGTCGTCGCTCAAGGGATACCGGGACGTGGGCGGCGTGCGCGCGTCCATGTACAACGCCATGCCGCTCGAGGGCGCACAGGCGCTGGCCGCTTACATGAAGGAGTTCGAGCGGACCAACGGCTAGGTCCGCTCCCTTACGGTCGCGGTTCGGTGCTGGCGCTACTGGACGTTTGCACGTAGCCAGGTTGCGATGGCCTCAAGCGCGCGGGGCGAGATGGTCTCCTCGCTTTGCGCGTACTCGGTGACGCTGCCGGTCTTCGCGGTCTGGAAGAGGTGATTCAGGCCGGGCAGCTTCACCAGCGTGACGGAGGCGACGTGGCCCGCGGCGAAAGCGGCGGCGGCCGCACGCAGGTTCGAATCGGCGGGAACCTGCAGGTCTTTGCCTCCAAATAGCGCCAGCACGGGGCAGCGGAGCTTCGACAGAGTGCCGGCGGCCGAATAGGCGAAGGCGGAGCGGATCTCAGGCGTGAGCAGCTTGTCCATTCCGGCCTCGAGCTGAGCCGCAAGTTCCGGCTGCTTGCCGTTCAACTTCCAGTCCGCGAGCACCTGGTGAAAACGCTCGCGGGCTTTGGCGTTGTCGGGCTCCTGGCGGAGAACCGCGTAGAGCGTGCGGCTGACCTCGATGTTGGCCTGGATGGCCTCTTGCGGAGCGCCCGCGACTCGCATGAGGCCCGCCGATTGCTCGGCCATCAGCTCGTCGAAAGGCTGCGCGGGGCCGGCCAGCATGATCACGAAGGCCACGTCCTCCGAACGCACGGCGGCGAGGGGACCCACCATGCCGCCTTCGCTGTGGCCCAGGATTCCGATGCGTTTGGCGTTGACATCGGGACGAGTCTTCAGCCAGGCGACGGCGGCCAGCGCATCATCCGTGAACTCCGCCAGGCCGGAGGTGCTGAAGTTGCCGGTGGACTTGGCGGTGCCGCGATCGTCCAGGCGCAGCACCGCGTATCCGGCGCGGGTCAGGTAGTCCGAGATCACCAGGAAGGGCTTCTGGTTGAAAACCGTCTCGTCGCGATCCTGGGGACCGGAGCCGGTCACGAGCAGGATGGCCGCGAACGGTCCGCCTTGCTTCGGATGCGTGAAGGTGCCGGCCAGGCGGACTTCGCCACTCGAGACGGTGACTTCCTCGGCGTCGTAGGGCAACGGCGGCAGCGGATACTGGGGCCTGGCCGAGGCCTTCGGTTTACCGCGCTCGAAAGCGAGCGGCAGCCTCTGGCCGGCTTGGGTGAGCGTGCCGTCGATGCGGCCGTCGGCCAGGACGCCCTCGTAGGTGAGCGTCAGCGACTGCTTCGAGAAGCGAATCCGGTTCGCGTCGACGGTGACGGAATCGAGCGGGATGCCGAGGGCTCCCTGGTCTGGACTGTCGAGCGTGGCCGAGAGCTTGCCGTCCTCGCTCTTGATGTCGAGGCCGATGCGGAGCTTCAGCGCGCCGGCGTCGAGCGTGCCGGACCAGGCTCCTTCAAAGGACGACGGCTGCGCGCACAGGACGGCGGCGCATGCCAGCAGCAGACCGAGGATCTTCATAGTGCCTCCAGGGGCCGGGCGGAGCGACGGCGGAGCAGCC
>DATNLV010000152.1:0-5139 GCA_035602665.1 Bryobacteraceae bacterium
GGGCTCTCCCCAGACTCCCGGACCTGTGATGCGCATGGCGCCGAACCCAAGCCGATGGACCGGCAGATCACCGCCGATCCTGAGGGTTCCGCTCGCCACGGCATCCGGCAATTCTGTATTCATGCGCCACCAAAGGTTGCCGGGGTCCGGCGGTTCGCAAGCGGAGGGGCCATTTCATCCGCGGGGAAGATTCAAAGTCCACCGCAACCTGTCGGTTACGAGTGATCAATTTGTGTGCTGGGGCTGGATTTGAAAAAGCGACCCTAGGGTCATGAGCCCACTATTGAACGTTCGCTACTACGGGGTTGCGACACCCCGCGACCTGGTCCATCCTTCATCAAGGGCCGCCAGCATATCACAACCGTGATCCTTGGGGGAGTGGCCCGATCATACGCCGCCTCGCACGAAACCATGGGCCGACTTGGATCGCAGGCGTGAGCCGGCCTGCGAGGCTCTTGCGCGCATCATCAGGATCGTTTTCGCCTTGGGTTTCCTTCTCGCGCCGTGGTCGGCTTTGCGCGCCGTTCAGCCGTACGCACCCACGGTTGCCGATCCGTTCTCGGACCCGGGGCGATGGCAGAAGATCGCCGAGCTGGAGGGGAAGAGCCCCCGCTGCATGGTCGAGGACCGGGATGGCGCGATGTGGTTCGGGGTTGACGCGGGGGTGATGCGCTATGACGGCGAGCGGTGGCGCACGTTTACCCCGAAGGACGGACTGGTCGGCAGCGCCCCCGTAGTCCTTCGCGAGAAAGGCGGCCAGATTTACGCCGGGACCGCCGAGGGCATCAGCCGGTTTTCCGGCGGCAGATGGGAACGGGTTTTTCCCACCCAACCCGATCGAAAGGTTCTCATCTACAGCATGATCGTGGCCGCCGACGGCAGCGTCTGGGCGGGTTCCGACGGATTCATCGTGCATGTCCTGGACGGCAAATCCACCGTCTACTGCGCCAAGGGCCAGGGCCAGGCCATGAGAAAGGCGCTGCCGGAGGCAACCATTGTGGGCCTGCCCGAGAATTTCGCGATGAGCGACTTGGTCGAAGTCTACGAAACGCGGGATGGTCTTGTCTGGTATGCGCTGTTGACAGGAGAACTGGTTCGCTTCGATCCGACCCGCCAGGGCCGTGAAGACTTTGCCGCCTGGCACGAATTCACCAAGGCTGACGGCTACCTTCCGGGAACCGGGCAGCGGGCGTTTTTTCAAGCCGGCGATGGCCTTGTGTGGATCGGGAGCGGATCGCCCGAATCCAGCATCAGCCGATTCGATCCCGCCAAGGGCTCGTGGGCGTATTTCAACCTGACCCAAATTCTCGGGGTGGATAATCTCGTCCGCTCGATCGCGGGGACCCGGGACGGGGCCATATGGTTCGGCGGACTGGCCCGAATCTCCCGCTATCAAGACGGGCGTTGGCAGTCCCAATCCGCGCCGGAACTGCCCCTGCCGTCGTCCAAGATCCTGCTCCACGAATCGCGCGCGGGCGATCTCTGGCTGGTCGGCAGCGGCGACGAGGTGCAGAAAATAGACTACCGCCGGACCCGGTGGCTGAAGTACGACGGGCTCAATTTCGAGTGCGAGACGCCTGACGGCCGCCAGTGGTTCGTGAGCGTCGACGACGGCGTTGTCTCCTTTGACGGGAAGGAGTGGCTTCGGTATGGGGTGGAGGACGGGTTGATGAGTTCAATCAATACGCTGCTCTGCACGCCCGAGGGGCGGCTTTGGGCCGCAGGCACGCACGATGGGAAAGCCGCCACGGCGTGGCTGACCGGGACGACGTGGAGCCGCAAGACCCATGAGCATGTCCAGCCGGCGTTCGGCACCATGATCGACTATCGGGCCGCCTTCGAATCGGCGGACGGTAGCCTATGGTTCGGCACCTATGTCAACGGCCGCAGCTATGCGGGAACCGATGGCGGAATCCTGCAATACGATCCCCGGTTGGGCCCGCCGCAGGACGACCGCGCATGGCGGAACCGCGGCGGGCCGCTCCTGCTCGGCCGATCCTCGAACGGCATCGCCCAAATGGCCGACGGCACGATGTACTCTGGCTCCTTCCGCGGCCTGTCGAATTTCGACGGCTCCGCCTGGGTGCGCACGACCGCCATTACGGATATCTACAACGACGCCCTGTGCGCTTCGCGGGACGGAAAACTGTGGGTTGGCACGCGCGGCGCGGGACTGGTGCAGTTCGATGGGAAGCAGGTGACCCGGATCACCACGAGGGACGGGCTGATTTCCAACGCCATCACCGCGCTGTTTTGCGATCGCGACAATCACCTGTGGGTGGGGACGAGCAAGGGCGTCAGTTACTTCGACGGGAAGGAATGGACCACGGACGCATTCATCGACGCCAAGGTGTCGATCAACTTCGAGGGCGGCGGGTTCAAGCAGGCCGCAGACGGCGCGATATGGATCAACCAGTGCTCCCGTAGCTGGATGCGCCGGACGATGCCCGGGAGCAGGTTCAATCCTGCGACTGCAGGGGATTTCTCGACGATCCGCTATCTCCGGGAAACGGTTGCACCCCGCGCGGAGATCATCACCTCGGTGGCGCGAGTGGCGCAGCCGGGCAACACCTTGATCGCTTGGCGGGGCGTCTCTCCCTGGTGGCGGACCCAGGAGGACGACCTGCGGTATTCCCAGCGGCTGGACGCGGGACCTTGGTCGAGGTTCGACGCGGATACCAGCCACGTGTTCCTGCAGCTGCCGACGGGACGGCACCGCGTCGAGGTGCGGGTGCGGGATCGTGACCTGAACGTGGCGCTGGCCCAGGTCGAGTTCGCCGTGCTGCCGCCGATTTGGCGCCAGCCCTGGTTTGTGGGGTTGATGATAGCCCTGGCCGGTGTCGTGGCGACCCAAGCCACCCGGCTGTTCCTGCAGCGGCGCCACCTGCGCAGGTCCAATCAGGCTTTGAACGCGGAGATTGAGCGACGCACGCTAATGGAGCGCGAGATCGAAGCCACCCACAAACGACTGCTGGTGGTTTCGCGCCAGGCCGGCATGGCCGAGATAGCCACGGGTGTCCTCCACAACGTCGGCAACGTGCTCAACAGCGTGAATGTCTCGGCCACCCTTGTCACGAACCGGATGTGCGAGAGCCAGGCCGCCAAGATCGAAAAGCTCGCCGCCCTGTTCAATCAGCACACGACCGACCTCGCCGATTTTCTGACCAACGATTCCCGTGGCCGGATGATCCCGGCCTACGTCGAGGCGCTTGCGGAAGCGGTCGCGGGGGAGCAGAAGACGGTGGTCGCGGAGCTCGCCGATCTCCGGAAGAACATCGACCACATCATGGACATCGTGGCCATGCAGCAGGCGTATGCCACCACCGCCGGCGTCACCGAAACGGTCGGGGTGACGGACATGATTGATGATGCCCTCCGCATCGACGCCGCGGCGCTGGACCGGGTCCGCGTCGAGACGATCCGCGATTATCGAGTTAACCCATTCGTCAGCACCGACAAACACAAGGTCGTGCAGATCCTCGTGAACCTCATCACCAACGCAAGGCAGGCGTGCGAAGAGTCCGCCCGCTCGGACAAGAAGGTCACCCTGCGCACCACGGGCGACGAACGCTGCGTCAGGATTGAGGTCATCGACAACGGCATCGGCATTCCCCCCGAGAATCTCGCCCAGATTTTCGGCCATGGATTCACGACCCGAAAGGGCGGTCATGGGTTCGGGCTGCACAACAGCGCCCTCGCGGCGAAGGAAATCGGCGGGACGCTCAGTGTGCAAAGCGCCGGTTCCGGCCACGGAGCCACCTTTGTCCTGGAGCTGCCGCTTCCCAGCACGAATCCCGCGCCGTGAGGCGCTGATCCCGAGGCGCCGCCGGCCACCGGATACGCCGATGGATCGGGCGCCTATCGGCTCCCAATGGACTCAAGAAGCCGCTGCGCCTGGGCGTTAGCGGGATCGAGCTTCAAGAGGGCTTGGAGCTGCCTCCTTGCCTCGTCCTCATGGCCGGGGCGCATGAGAAGGGCGGCAGCGAGGTTGTAGCGCTCCTCGGCGTAGTTCGGCTGAGCCTCCAGCGCCATCCGGTATTGCGCGATGGCCTCCTCCCAATGCCCGGGGATCACCGCCCAGAGATTGGCCAGATTGTTCCGGGCTTCCGCATAATCCGACTTAAGCCGAATCGCCTCTTGCAGATGCGCGATGGCTTCGTCAATTCGCCCGGGAATCGTGGATAGTTCGGTGCCCAGGTTGTATTGGGCCTCGGCATAACCGGGGCTGATGCGGATGGCCTCCACCAAATGGGCGATGGCCTCGGAATGGGTCGCCGGATTCTCGGCGAGAATCTTGCCGAGGTTGTTGTGCGCCTCGGCGTAATCAGGGCGCAGTTGCAGGGCGGTCGTGTACTCCTCGACGGCGTCCCGCTCGTGCCCTTGGACCGTCGACCAGGCGTTTCCCAGGTTGAAATGCGCCTCGGCATATCCCGGGTAGAGCCGGATCGCCTCGCGGTAGTGGTGAATCGATTCATCAAGGCGTCCGGGATCCTCGACCAGCATCGTCGCCAGGTTGTTGTGGGCCTTCGGGAAATTCGGGTCAACTTTCAGGGCGGCTTCATAATGGGCTATGGCGTCGTCGCGCCGCCCGGGAATAAGCCGGAGGTCGTTGGCGAGGTTGTAGTGGGCCTCCGCGTGCTCCGGTCGCAACCGGAGCGCTGTCTCGAACTCAGCCATCGCATCGCGGGTCCTTCCGGGAATCGTGTCCAGCTCGCAACCCAGATTGTTGTGAGCCCAGGGATTCCTGGGATCATCGCGAACGGTGGCGCTCCAAAGCGTGAGGGCGGAGTCGTAGGCTTGGTTGCGGGTAAACGTCGCCACGCCAAGGCACAGGGCGAGCGCCGGGACGACCAGGAGCGCGAGAGAGCCGAGCAGGCGAAAGATCGCCAGCACGCCGACCACGACCACCGGGATGAGGGCCAGGTACATCCGATGCTCCGCCACTGTCTCCGTGACAACCGGGACGAAACTTGAGCTTGGCGCGAGGACCAGAAAGAACGACGCCCCGAGGAAGCCGAGTGCAGGACTCCTTCGCAGGGCCAATACCGTGGCTGCCAGGAGGCCGATCACGAGGATGGATTCTGGGACGACGCTGAGGGGGTCGGCGACAAGCCCCTCGCCATAGTAGAAGATCAGGGG
>DATNLV010000188.1:0-7770 GCA_035602665.1 Bryobacteraceae bacterium
CGAGAGTGCGCGCGCGTCGGATTTCGCCATCGCCGCGTATGACACCACCTCGCTCGGCTACCAGTATTTGCAGGGCTGGCTGCTGCACGACCTCTTCTCCATGCACGGTTCCTTCGGCGCTCCCTACGAGTTCTTGTGGGCGAATCCCTACCAACCGGGCTTGAGCTACTACCACGCGCCGCTAGCGGTTCACGACAGCGTGCTCGGGCAGTTCTTCGTCCGCTCCAGTTGGGACGATGACGCGCGGTGGGCCGGCTTCTTCGGCGGAAAACTCCAGACGCTCTCGAATGGACAGCCGCAGGTGATCGATCTCGCGTCTCCCAAGCTGCTCGACTTCGATCGCGCGCTGGTTGCGGTGGCGGGGAATGCGCCTTCGATCGCTATCGACAACCCGGCGAAGATCGTCTTCCTGGTGGGTCTGAAGCCGCAAGGCCGTTACTCGCTCGGCGGCGAGATAGGCGACCAGCGCGCCGACCGGGGCGGCATCATCGAGCTGATGTTCAAAGACGGAGACTACAGCGGAACGATCCGGCCCCGGCTTCAGCGATAGAAGTCGCGGATGCGGACCTCGACACCCGATCCGTCCAGCGCCTTCTGGAACGTGGCCAGATTCGAATTACGGTAGTGGTAAGGAATCACCACGCGCGGTTTGAACGCGCGCACCGCGGCGGCGGCCTCCTCGGAAGGCATGGTGTAGGGCAGGTTCATGCACACGTAGGCTACGTCGATATTCTTCAGCGCGCGCATTTCGGGGACGCCTTCGGTGTCTCCCGAAAAGTAAAAGCGCTTGCCGCCGTAGGTGAGCACGTAGCCGTTGCCGCGGCCCTTGGGATGGAACAACTGGCCCGCCGCCGGCCCGCGCAACAGGTTGTAGGCGGGCACGGCCTCGATCTTCCATGCGCCGAAATCCTGCGCGTCGCCGTTCGCGAGGACGGTCACGCCGTTGATCGAAGCGGCTACCGCTGCGGGAGCGATCACCACCGTCTTCGAGTTGCGCACCAAGGCCAGTGCCTTCGCGTCCATGTGATCGAAGTGATCGTGGGTGATCAGGATCAAGTCCGCCATGGGCAGGCCGGTATAGTCGCCCTCATGGAAAGGGTCGATGTGAATGACTACGCCTCCGCCTTGAATCATCAGGCTGGCGTGGTGAATGGGGGTGATCTTTACGACGCCGGCGGAGGTCGGGAATTCGTCGGCGGCGCGGGGCGGCTGCGGGCAGGCGGACGCGGCACAAAACAGGAGCAGGAACGGAGCGGCCTTCATACTGAGGATTCTACCGCCGCGGTGACCGAGAGGCTGTCGGGCTGATAGCTGACGGCTGATGGCTGACAGCTACCTAGGCGTTGACCGCGGCTTCGGCCTGGAAGCTGTATCCGAACCCGCGCACGGAACGGATCAGGCGGGGGTCGGCGGGATCGTCCTCGATCTTCTGGCGCAGGCGCAGGATGTACACGTCGACGGCGCGTTCGTTGACCGCGCGGTCGTAGCCCCATACGGCGTCGAGCAACTGGCTCCGGGCGAAGACGACGCCGGGGCGGGCCATGAGGACCTCGAGCAGGCGGAACTCGGTGGCCGTGAGGTCGAGATCGGTGCCGTTGCGGCGCGCCTGGCAGGCTACAGGATCGAGTTCGAGTCCACCCGCCTTGAGAGCCACCGGCAGCTCGTTACGCGGCCGCAATTGAAGCCGGATGCGCGCCAGCACCTCGCCCATGAAGAAGGGCTTGACGATATAGTCGTTGGCGCCCACCTCGAGACCCACGACGCGGTCGGCCTCGGAGGCCTTGGCGGTAAGAAAGACGATCGGCGTAGCAGCCAGTTGCCGGTGCTGGCGGAGGAGCTTGCAGATCTGAAGCCCGTCGCAGTCCGGCAGCATGATATCGAGCAGGATAAGGTCGGGCCGCTCGCGCAGGCACCATTCGACCGCGCCGTCGCCCTTGCTGGCCGTAACGACCCGGAACGGCTCCCGCTCCAGGTTGTATTTGAGCAGCGTGAGGAGGTCGGTATCATCCTCAATCACCGCTACTTTCTTCATAGCAATGCCTCTCGGATCGATCTGATTCAACACAAGGTTATCCGAGGTCTGTTGCAGTAGCGTTACAGGAGGATGAAGAGGCGGTTGAAAGGTGTTGGGCTCGGGCGCTCTCTAAAGGAAAACGTTTCTTCGCCGATATGTAATCACGGAGCAATACTAGCCGCTTAGGCTGGAGATGCCCTGGAACCGAGCTAAGTACGGAGGTCATTTGCGGGCTAACATTCTGATAGTCGGTCTCGACGAGCCGCTGGCTAGCGAACTCGGACGGTCTCTCAGGGATCTGCGGCACAGCGTTCTGGCGGAAGCCTTTACGTCCGCGGCAGACTGCCTGGCGACCATCGGACGCGTGGGAGCGGACCTTGTCTTCTGCGGGACCGGCCGGGAGCAGTATCAAACGATTCTTCAAGACCTGCGCCACAACGGGCACACCATCCCGGTGGTGGTGGCGAGCCGTCTGCCCGAGACCGGCGATTGGCTCGATGCGATGGATGCCGGAGCGTGCGACTATTGCGCCGCGCCTTTCGAGCCGCACCTGATGCAGCGGATCGTCGAGAATGCGCTAGAATATCGTTGCTCCGTGTCGATGGCGAGCTGACGGGGCAAGGAGTCCCGATGGCCGTTCTGTCGCTGGGTTGCCTGGTCCTGGCTATCCTGGTGTGGCGCGCCAAGAGGCCGTCAGAGGCCCCTAACTCCAGCCGCCTGTACCGCCTGGACAATCGCGTGGTTGCGGGAATACTCACCGTTCTCGCCCTCACTTTTGCGTTTCTGGCGTGGCAGAGCGGCCGGCTGCTGTTCTAGCGCCGCAAACGCCAGCGCCTCTTTTCGTATGCCCCCGGCGCGCTTTTCGTGGATAATGAGTGCTGCAGATCCACGCCCACAACCGGGAGGTCGATGGCTAATGCGATCCACTTGGGAAAAAATGATCTCCGCCAACATGGACGCCTTCGAGGTTCCAGGAAAGGCGGAGCCAGTATACAGGCCCAAGCGCGGCGGATACGTCTGGGTCGTGCTCGGGAACGGCGACGCGCCGACGCCGCCGCCCACCATGGACCGCCAGGACGTGGCCACCCGTGGCGGACACGAGCTGGATCTTGACGTCTCGGACCCCGACTTCCTGGTGCTCCATAAGAACCTCGGCATGACGGAATACACCCACTGCATTCCGTGGGATGCCATCGCCGACATCATCTTCATGCTCAAGGACGCCGGGTAGGCTGCCCGCAACCCCAGGACAAGCCTCGACACGAGTGTCGAGGCGGCAGGCAGGAGTGCCTGCGCCACGGTCCCGTTTTTGCGCCCCTGATCCGGGAATTCTGCCCTTCGTCCGATTGCGAACCCTCCCCCGCCCTGCCGGCCTTACTCTCGCATTGAAGGGAGTTCCAGATGGTCGCACTTGAGAATGTGAGCCGGCGGTTTCCGATGGACCACCAGTTCGTCAGCGCGCTCGATGGCATCTCGCTCAGCCTGGATGCGGGTGAATTCGTGGCCGCCGCCGGGCCGAGCGGCAGCGGCAAGTCGACGCTGCTGAACCTGATCGGCTGTATCGACCAGCCCACCAGCGGCTCCATACGCATCGACGAGGTCGAAACGCGCCGGCTCAGTCCCGCGCAACTCTCCGAATTGCGGCGGCGCAAGATCGGCTTCGTGTTCCAGACCTTCAACCTCATTCCGGTGTTCACGGCTTTCGAGAACGTGGAGTACCCGCTGCTGCTGCAGCGCGTGGCCGGGCCGGAGCGGCGCGCGCGCACGCGGGAGGCTCTGGAAAGCGTCGGTCTGGGCGCACGCGCCGGGCATCGTCCGGATCTGCTCTCGGGAGGCGAACGGCAGCGTGTAGCCGTGGCCCGCGCCATCGTCCACCGCCCCGCGCTGGTGCTCGCCGACGAGCCCACCGCCAATCTCGACACGAACAACGCAACGCAGTTGATCGACCTGATGCGGGCGCTCAACCGCCAGTTGGGCGTGACCTTCCTATTCGCCACGCACGATCAGAGGCTGCTCGATCACGCGGACCGCGTGATCCGCCTCTGCGACGGACGCATCGTCACCGATAGCACCAAGGAGACCGGCAATGAGAACCTTTCTTTCGCTCGCCTTTAGGAACATCTTCCGCAGCCGGCGCCGTACGCTGATGATGCTGCTGGTGGTGGCCGGCGGCGTTTCCGCTCTGCTGCTCGCGGGCGGCTATTTCTCCTACATCTTCTGGGGCTTTCGCGAAACTACCATCCGCAACGGCGTGGGCCACCTGCAGATTTTCAACGCGCGCTACTTCGACCACGACGAGACGCGCGTGCTCGAAAACGGGCTGGTCGGCTTCGACGGCGTGCGCAAGATGGCAGAGGCCACGCCGCACGTCACCGGCG
Organism: Bryobacteraceae bacterium; assembly: GCA_035602665.1. Taxonomy (GTDB): domain Bacteria; phylum Acidobacteriota; class Terriglobia; order Bryobacterales; family Bryobacteraceae; genus DASWZN01. The sequence continues at coordinate 4,393 of DATNLV010000188.1, forward strand.
TTGCTCCGCGCATCGAGTTCTACGGCATGGTTTCGAACGGCCAGAAATCCGGCACCTACATGGGGACGGCGGTCGTGCCGGCCGCGGAACGGAAGATGCACTTCGTGCCGGACATCCTCAAGGGGCGCTGGTTCAACCTCCAGGGCAGCGAGAGCGAGGTCATCGTGGGAGCCGGCCTGGCGCGGTCGATGAACGTCAAGCCCGGCGATGGGCTCACACTGCTGGCGGTCACCGCCGACGGCGCGCTCAACGGAATCGACGTGGACGTGGTGGGAATCATCACCACGCATTTCAAGGAGCTCGACGACCGGCTGCTGCAGATGACCCTGCCCGCGGCGCAGCGGCTGCTTCAGACCGACCGCGTCACCAAGCTGGTGGTGGGCCTCGACAACACGGACAACACCAAAGCGGTGCGCGCCGTTCTGACCGCCCGCCTGGCGGGCTCCGAACCCAGAGTGATCCTCAAGGACTGGCAGGAGCTTTCGCCCATGTACAAGCAGATCGTGCTGATGTTCGGCGGGATTCTGGCGTTCATGGGCGTGATCATCTTTTTCATGGTGGTGATGTCCAGCTCGAACACCATGATGATGGCGATGTTCGAGCGCACGCGCGAAGTGGGCACCATGCTGGCGATGGGCACACCGCGGGGCTGGGTGGTTACGCTGTTCGTGCTCGAAGGAGTCCTGACCGGAGTTCTGGGAGCCGCGGCCGGCCTGCTGGCGGGCAACGGGATCGCCGCGATTCTAAACCGTGCGCACATCCAACTGCCCCCGCCTCCCGGCAACAGCACGGGCTTCCCGCTGCGCATCTTCCACGTTCCGGAATATATGGTGCTGGCTTCGATCCTGGTGGTGCTGACGCTGGCGGCGGCGTCGATTCCACCCGCGTGGCGCGCATCGCGGCTCAAAGTGGTCGAGGCTCTGTCGCACGTTTAGGGGAGGGAGATATGATCCGCATCGCATTCCCGATTCTGCTATTGGCAGCGGCCGCGTCCGCTGCCGGGCCCGATCCCGACGCGCTCATCAAGCAGTTCGACTCGCTGCGGAACGGCTGGGACTCCTATGTGGTCCGCGTCAGCATCCGCAATTACGAAGAGGGCAAGGAGGACGAGGAGCACGCCTTCGAGGTCTACCAAAAGGGGACCGAGAAGAGCTATGTCGAGTTCCTCAGCCCGCGCGAGAAGGGACAGCACCTGCTCATGCTCGGCGACGATATGTGGATCTACCTGCCTGACACCAGCCGGCCGATTCGCATCACTCCGCTCGAGCGGCTCAGCGGCAACGCCTCGAACGGCGACGTGGCCCGCACGCACTACGCCACGGATTACACTTCGGTGTTCGTGCGCACGGAGATGGTGGAGGGCGTGAATTGCCACCTGCTGGAGCTGACGGCGCGGCGCAAGGGTTCCACGTATCGCCGCATCCTGCTCTGGCTGCGCGCCTCGGACGCGCGGCCGGTGAAGGCCGACTTCTTCGTCGCGTCGGGCAAGCAGCTCAAGTCGGCCACGTATGACCGCTACCAGGAAGTCGACGGGCAGCTCCTGCTGCGCCGGATGACGATTTACGATCACGTCCGCAAAGGCTCGCACTCGGTGATCGAATATTTGCAGTTCACCGAGCGCAGCCTTCCGGACCGCATGTTCCACCAGGGCCGTTCGGAGAGGTTCTGAGATGACCACGCCAGCCAAGGGCACCAAGCGGGGCTCAAGCCCCGCGCGGGCTGAAGCCCGCCCTCCAAGGCTCGTCTGGCTGGCCCTGCTGCTGGTGGCGCCCGCGGTCGCTCAAGATACTCTGCCGGACGATCAGACGCGGCTGTCCCTATCGCTCTATGACGAGGGCTCCTTCGCCGCCGGGCTCCTGGTTCCGAGCCCTTGGGCGACCAACCTCCTGCTGGTGCAACCGTCGTTTTCATGGCGGCATGCCCAGCGCTGGCGCCTCGCGGCGAGTCTCGCCGCCGTTGGAAGCACGGATGGCGACACGCACGGCCAGTTGCGGGTCCGGGAAGCCTGGGGTGGTTTCACGGCCGGCGATTTCGATTTCAGCCTGGGCAAGAAGATCCTCCGCTGGGGCACCGGCTACGCCTTCACCCCCACCGGCGTGCTCGATCCGCCGCGCAACCCCATCGATCCGACCGATCGCCTGAGCCTGAACGAAGGCCGCGAAATGGCGGCCGTGGACTGGGTCAGCGGCCGTCACGCGCTGACCGCCGTGTGGGCCAGTGGAATCACCGACACCACCGCGCTCCGCTACAACACGATGATCGCTGGATTCGATTCGGCCCTCATCTTCGCCCACGATCGCGGCCGGCCGGATTTCTACGGCGCCAACTTCACCCGAGTGGTGGGCGAGGCGCTGGAGGTTCACGGCGAATTCGCCCATCGCGACTCGAACGCGGTGCTGCTGGGCGGCAAGTACATGCTGCATTCGGGCGTCAACACGATCTTCGAGTGGTACTCGCCCGAGACTCCACGGCTGGGCCGCTACGTGTTTCTCAGCGTGGGCAAGGCGCGGCTGCGGGAACTGCCCGGCTGGAAACAATGGGATATCTCGCTGGGCCTGGTTACGAACACCACCGACCGCAGCCGCATCCTGGTTCTCGATGTCACGCGCCGCGTGGCGGACCACTTCTCGCTCACTACGCACGCGCAGACTCCGGGCGGAAAGAGGTGGCGTTCCGAGTATGGTATGATTCCGTACTCCGCCCTGGTCTCGATCGGGTTCCGGTACCAGATATGAGCGACTCTTACGGCAGACCGGGGCATCTCCGCCGGCACCTGCTGCGCCTCCCGTTCATCAATCTCGGCGGCGCCGCGGTCGCCACGCTGGCGCTGGTGGGAACCGAGTATCCGGTCAGCGCCCGGTTCGTCGGCAACACCTTTCTTGTCTCGCTGGTTTACTCCTTCTCCATCGGCGGACTGGCCGGCCTCCTGCTTCCATTGATCGCCGAGAGAGCGAAGCTCTGCGGCTCGGGCAAGAAGATCGCGGTGATCGGCACCTCCATCGTGATCTTGACGGTGATCGGCTGCACGCTTGCCACGGTGATTCTGGTCCAAGTGGGGCTGCGCGCCCCGGCCGATGCCTGGTCGAACTTCTGGGGAATCGTCCGGTTCTGCATTGTCATCTCGCTGCTGGTGGGCCTGGGCGTGTACTTCTTCGAGTCCATGCGCTACCGGCTGGCCGAAGCTTCGCTGGAACTGCGCACTCGGCAACTCGACCAGGAGCGCGCCCAGAAGCTGGCCACCGAGGCGCGGCTGTCGTCGCTCGAATCGCGCATCCACCCGCACTTTTTGTTCAACACGCTGAACTCGATCTCGGCCCTGATCCACGACGAGCCGCAGCGGGCGGAGGAGATCGTGGGCCGGCTGGCGGCGCTGCTGCG
>DATNLV010000192.1:0-2238 GCA_035602665.1 Bryobacteraceae bacterium
GCGATCGACCCGGCCACCCACGCCCTGGGAGATCTGGTCCCTCCCGGCACGGTTCTTGCAGCGCCGTTTCGTACCTCCGGCAAACACGGTGCGGTTCTCGTTTTTCCCCGGGGGGAAGGCTCATTCGGCGCCGAAGAGAAGGCGCTGCTTCCTGTCATCACCAGCTTTGCCGCCGTCGCCATTTCCAATGCCGAACTCTACGCCAAGGCCAGCGCTCAAGCCAACGAACTGCACCAGATCCTCAGCATCGCCACCGAACTCGGATCGAGCTCTGACCTCGATCAGTTCATGCAAAAGTTCGTCCTCCGAGCCAGCGATTTCCTGGGCTTCGGCCGCGCCTTCGTCGGGCTCACCGACAACGAACAATTTCAGGTCCGCTGGAGTTTCGCCGACGGCAAGCATGGCCCCGGCGGCTTCGTGATCCCGGAGGGCGTTCTCACTCGCGCCATGCGCAACAAAGAGGTGCTGTGGGCCGACGACGCCACCCATCTGCCAGGCGTCAACCAGCCGATTCTTACCGAGTTCAACGTGCACCAGCTGCTCGCCGTCCCCCTGCTCGGAGTAAATGGGCAAGTGCTGGGCATCTTCGGCGTGCTCGATCGTCTCGACCAAGGATCGATTTCGAAGGAAGACATCCGCCGCGCCCAGGCCCTCGCCGCGCAAGTCACCGTCGCTCTCGAAGTCAGCCGCAATCTGTTGCTCTCCGAGCAGCACCGCGATCGCGCCGAATCGCTCACCAACCTCGCGCTGCAGGTGAGTTCCTTGCGCGGGCCGGAATTCTCCGCCCGCTTCGTGGAGCGCGCTGCCACCATGATGCAGGCCCGCGGCGCTGCGTTGGTGGTCGAAAATGGCGGCGAGTCCAGCGTGGTGCCCGGCCTGCTCCCCAACTCCGCCGAGGATCAGGCGCTTTGGAAAAGCTTCGCGCGCGCGGTGATGGCCACCATCTCCCCTGAATCCCCGCCGATCGTTGTCACCACCGCCGAGGCGCTGCTGGGCCCGGAGCTCGCCTCCCGCGCCGGATGGGAGCAGGTGATTCTGGCCCGGTTGCAAGGCAGCGAACAACAAATCGTCGGCGCGCTTTGCCTGGTGGATCGCGCCCAGCCGTTGTCCGAGGAAGACCGCCAACTTCTTCAGGCCATCACCGGACAAGCTTCCGTCTCGCTCGAAAACGCCCGCTTCTTCACCCGCATGGAGCAGGCCAACCGCCACTGGATCGAAATCTTTGACGCCATCTCCGACTTCATCGTCGCTCACGACGAGTCGGGAAACATTCTGCGCGTCAATCGCTCGCTGGCGGAGTTCATCGGGGTCCAGCCCCAACAGCTGATCGGACTGAACATGGGCGCGCTGCTCGCCACCGGCATCAGCCCGCTGACGCGCTCCTGCCCTTTCTGCCGCAGCACCGGCAACACGACGGACGAATATGTGCACCCGGTGCTGGAGCGCACCTATCTGGTTTCCACTTCGCAGGTGCACGCCGCCGCCAGCAGCGAAGGCCTGCAGACCATCCATGTTCTGAAAGACATCACCGACCGCCGCGAAGCCGAACGCCGCTATCGCGAATTGTTCGACAATATTCAGGAGGGCCTGTTCTTCTGTAGTCCCGACGGACGCTTTATCGAAGTCAACGATGCGCTGGTCCGCATGCTCGGCCATGCCAGCCGCGACGAACTCCTGCACTGCGATCCCCGCGAGGAAGTCTTCCCCCGCCCCGAGCGCCATCGCGACCTCTTCGCTCTCATGGAACGCCAGGGAACGCTGCGCAACCGCGAAGAAGTTTTGCGCCACAAAGACGGCGGCGCTGTCCATGTTCTGATCAACGCGTTCGCGGTCCGCGACGCCCAAGGCAAGGTTGTGCAATACCGCGGCCTGATGCTCGACATCAGCGGCCTGAAAGCCTATCAGTCCGAACTACAGCGTGAGCGCGACTTCTCCGGCAAAATTCTGAACAACACACAGAGCCTGATCCTGGTTTCCGACACCGCCGGATTGATCAGCTACGCCAACCGCCGCTGGCAAGCTCTGGGATACGAGCCGCACGCCGTCCTCGGCCATCCGCTGGAAAATCTAGTCGCCCCCGCCAAACGTGCCGCTCTCCGCGATGCCTTCACAGCCGTCCTCGCCGGCAGCCAGGTGGATAATCTCGACCTGCAAATCCTCCGCGGCGACGGCCGCGTCCTGCAATTCTCCGTCAACCTCAGCCCCATGCGCGACGAACTGGCGCAGGTCAGCAGCATC
>DATNLV010000212.1:0-2416 GCA_035602665.1 Bryobacteraceae bacterium
ATCCGCGAGCCGGAGCTTGGCGACCGTCCAAACATCAGTCTCAAGGTTGACCCATTTTTGCTTGCCGGCCAAAGTGAAGCGACCGTAGTACCGACCGCTTGCGGTGTTCCTTAACAGGTTGGGTTCTCTCGTTGTTTCCCACGTTTGCCGGGTGGTGCTCATTTTCTCGGTTGACGTGTAGAAAATGGATGTAGAAGATTACAAGTGAAACACTGGATAATAACATAAGTTGTTGTTTAACAATATACGGACGCTTAGCTCAGTTGGTTAGAGCACGTGCTTCACACGCACGGGGTCACTGGTTCGAGTCCAGTAGCGTCCACCATGGCTGCTCCTGCCAGTCGCCAAGCCTCATCGCCCTTAGGCGGCCGGCTGCGGCGCCTTCGGCAGCCGGATGTCGACCTTCATTTGGCCCAGCCGCCGGTGCAGGGCGCCGCGGCGCCAGAGCGGCCACCAATCGTACAGGTAGATCTCCATTGGCCGCCACATCGCCACCCAGCCCCCGATGGTGAGCCCCTCGCGCGCAATGATCCGGGCCGCATCCGCCCCGCTCGGCGCAATCATCCGGGAGAGCAGCAGGCAAACCGCAAGGAACGTGGTACCTATCAGTAGGCTCATCCGGCCCTGCTTGAGGAGCTGCCGAAGTTCCAGTCCGGCGATCGTCGCCCTGTAGTTGAAGTAATGATGGATGGCGTCGGCAACGCTCGCGCTGTCCCGGCCAACGGGTAGAGGCTTGTCCAGGTGCAGCACAAGGTGGAGGGGGCGCCCCCTTGGCAGCTCGCGCGCCCAGCTGACGATGAATTCCTCCGCGTCGCCGTCGAGGTCCTGCTCATTGAAGGGCGAGGGGTCCAGCGAGTTGAAGAGCTGCGATATCTCCCGCAGCCTGAGCTCAATGGAACGGGCTCCCGAGGCCGAATCGGGGGACGGAAAGCGTGACTGCAGGGTGTTCATCGTGGGGAAATGCCCGCGGCTCCAGCCCAGCCTTGCACATGCCCTGCCCGCTCCGCAACCCGAGTTTCGCCGCCGGATAGATGAAGCCTTCCCAGATGCGTCGGCCGCGCGAATTCCCCCGACGGCGCCCAGTGGCGCCGCCTTGTCCCAGCCGCTTCGGGGCGCCGCTGCCCGGCTAGCCCTTCGCCGGCCGGTCGCTCATCAGGTAAACGATGAGGCAGATCAGCAGAATCAGGCCGACGCCGCCGCCACCGATCGCGGGACCGCCGAAGTAGAAGCCGCCGCCGCCGAACAGGATAAGCAGAACGAGAACTAGGAGGAGTGTATTCATTAGCTCAGCATACACGCTGGCGGCCGCAGGCACCATGGGGTCTTTCCCGCCTTGGACCGGCCCGCCCCCGCGGGGACGCTGGCAAAGTTGGTGTTGATTGAAATCCCCCCGCGCGGGTAAATCGGCGCCGTGCGAGACCAAAGCGCCCCCGGGGGTTTCCGAATTTGGCCGTGGCAGGCGGCAATCCTGCTCCTGGGACTGGCGCTTTGCTGCTACTGGCCCGCCCTGCGGGGCGGCCTGGTCTGGGACGACCAGGCCCATGTCACCCGGCCCGAGCTCCAGTCCGTCGCCGGTCTGGGCCGGATCTGGACCGATCTCCACGCCACCCAGCAGTACTACCCCGTCCTGCACAGCGCATTCTGGATCGAGCACCGGCTCTGGGGCGACGCGACCCTGGGATACCACCTGCTCAACGTTGTCCTGCACGTCACGGCCGCCTGCCTCCTGATCCGGATATTGAGGCGCATCGAGGTGCCGGGCGCGGTGCTCGCGGGGACGATCTTTGTCGTCCACCCGGTCTGCGTCGAATCCGTCGCTTGGATCTCCGAGCAGAAGAACACGCTCTCGCTCGTGTTCTACCTCTGGTCGGCGCTGATCTTCCTGGAGTCAGACCAGGACTGGAGCATCCCGTACATCCAGGCGTTCGCGCTCTTCATCCTGGCGCTCCTGACAAAGTCCGTCACGGCGACGCTGCCGGCCGCGCTGCTCGTGGTCCTCTGGTGGAGGCACGGTCGGCTGTCCTGGCGCCGCGACGTGCTGAGGCTGGTCCCCTGGTTCGCCGTGGCGATCGCCAGCGGGCTCTTCACGGCCTGGGTGGAGCGCCGGTTCAACGGCGCGGTCGGCCCGGAATACGACCTCACGCTGGCGCAGCGCCTCCTGCTATCGGGGCGCGTCATCTGGTTCTACCTTGGGAAGCTCCTCTGGCCGGCGCGGCTCATCTTCATCTATCCGCACTGGGACGTCAGGTCCGCCGCGGCCGGCTGGGCGGGATACCTTGCGGCGACCGCGGCGGTGACCGCGGCCCTGTGGTGGCTCAGCCGGCGCTGGAGGGGCCCCCTCGCCGTCTGGCTCTTCTTCGTCGGCTCGCTCTTCCCCGCCCTGGGGTTCTTCAGCGTCTATCCCTTCGTCTACTCG
>DATNLV010000231.1:0-2865 GCA_035602665.1 Bryobacteraceae bacterium
CCTGACGCTGTGGCCCACCGGACAGAGCCGGCCCCTGGTTTCGACCTTGAACTCGTTCGGCGGGGATGTGGTGGCCAATGCAGCCATCGTTCCTGCCGGGACCGCGGGAGCGGTGAGCGTCTACGTCACCGATCCGACGGACGTGATCCTGGATGTCAACGGCTACTTCGACGCCTCGGCGAGCGGCGGCCTGTGGTTCTACCCCGCCACGCCTTGCCGGGTGGCGGACACGCGCGGCTCGACCAACATGTTCGGCGGGCCATTCATGACTGGCGGCGAGACGCGCGACTTTCCGGTGTGGTTCAGCCCGTGCGGAGTCCCGGCCGCGGTGGGGGCTATTGGCGCCTACTCGCTGAATTTCACCGTGGTCCCGCCCGGGTATCTGGGGTATCTGACCGCCTGGCCGACAGGGCAGGCGCGGCCCAATGCCTCGACCCTGAATTCGTGGAAGGGGAAAGTGGTCGCGAACGCGGCGATCGTTCCTTCGGGGACCAACGAGTCCATCTCGGTGTATGTAAGCGATCCGACGAACGTGGTTCTGGACATCAACGGGTTCTTCGCGCAGTGGCATGCGGGAGAACTGTCGTTCTATCCAGTGACTCCGTGCCGGATCGCGGACACGCGGGGCACGAACGGGCCGTTCGGAGGACCGGAGATGGGAGCGGCGTCCACGCGCTCCTTCCCGATTCCGGCGAGCGGGTGCAACATCCCTGCGACGGCGCTGGCGTATTCAATGAACGTGACGGCGGTGCCGGACGGCGCGCTGTCGTTCCTCTCGGCATGGCCGGCGGGTTCGGCGCGGCCGCTGGTTTCGACGTTGAATTCGTTCGACGGGAGGGTGGTGGCGAACGCGGCCATCGTCCCGGCGGGCACTGGCGGCGCGATCAGCATCTACGTGACCGACCAGACGCAGGTGGTTCTGGATATCAACGGGTACTTTGCGCCGTAGTGATCGCTAGAGCAGTGCTCCGGCGCAACTGCTAGTCCCCGTCGCAGCCGCAACCCCCGCCGTCGCCGCCGCCGCCGCCCGAATCGCCGTCGCAGCCGCAACCGCCGCCCCCGCCGCCGGAATCGCCAACGCATCCGCAGCCGGAATCGCCGACGCAGCCGCACCCGTAGTCGGCCACGCATCCGCATCCATAGTCGGAAACACAGCCGCAGCCGGTATCGGACACGCATCCGCAGTCGGAGACGCAGCTGCAGCCGGTGTCGGCAACGCATGTGCAGTTGGAGACGCAGCCGCAGCCGGTGTCGGCAACGCAGCCACAGTCGGAGACGCAACCGCAGCCGGTGTCGGAGACGCAGCCGCAGTCGGAGACGCAGCCGCATCCGGTATCGGACACGCAGCCGCAGTCGGACACGCAACTGCAGCTCTGATCGGACACGCAGCTACAACCGGTGTTCTCGACGCAGGAGCAGAACCCCGGCACGCAGTCGCAGGTGCAGTGCGCCGCGCCCGGAATCGCCACGCCGCAAGGCACCGTGTAAGCGAGGCCGCCCAAGGTATACTGGGTTCCGCTCGCTGTGGGCGCTGAAGCGGCGACATCCATAAAACACACCGGCACGACAGCGCCCTGCGGCAGAGAGAAGAGCTGGATGGTCTTGCCGGAGGCCACCGCGAAGTAACGTCCGCCGGCGTCCGCTTCGAGAGACAGGGAGAGGCCGGCCGCAGGCCCCAAACTGCTCACGAACTTGAGGCCTGCCGACGAAAACAGCCGGGCTCCAGCGCCTCCATAGCAGGCCGCCAGAAACCTGCCGTCGCCGCTGAAGGCCAGCGCGGTGGCGGTGTCTGCGTCGGGCAGGGACGCGATCGGATCCAGGCTGGGGAAAGCGCGCAGGTACAGGTTCTGCTGGTCGTGGGCCGCCAGCAATCCACCATCGGGGCTGAGGGCCACGACAGTCCCGGGACGCGTGGTCACGGTCTCGCCATTGGCGAGCAGCCGCAAATAACTCTGAATTCCGGAGGTGGTCATCAGAAATCGACCTTGGGGTGTTACGGCCACCTGCGTCATGGCGTCTTTGTCAGTGAAGGTCTGGAGCAGCGTGGCGCCTTCGACGGACCAAACCCGGGTGGTGAGGTCCAGGCTGGTGGATATGAGTTTCTGGCTGTTGGGCAAGAATCCGACGGAGGTGACGGTACCAAGGTGTCCGGTGAGTGTCCGGCGGTTGGTGCCGTCGGCCGCCCACAACTCGAGCGCGCCTTGGGCCATTCCCACCGCGATCCAGTTGCCATCGGGACTGGCGGCCAGCGAGTGCGGGACGCCGGGCGTCGAAACGGTGCGGAAAAGCGCGCCGTCCGGAATGGTCCAGTACTTCACCAGCAGGTCCCGTCCGGCGGTGAGCAGGGTCTTGCCATCGGCGGTGAAGCACAGATTCCCGATGAGGATCTCATGGGCAAAAGCACCGGTGGAACAGGCGGCGGCGCGGGCCGCGGCCGGGAACATGGCGGAGGCCACGCCCGTGGCCATCAGCCGGACCATGTTGCGGCGCGTGAGGCGGCAGCCATGAGGCCCGAGCGCGACGGCACAAACATCCGGAACGCTGCCGTGATCCGGCGGCAGAAGGAAATCCAACAACCGGTCGTGGAATCGCACCTTCATAATTCTTCGCTCCTCGACAGTGCCGCGTCGGCGATTAACATCATATCCGATCTGGTTCCCTTAATAGTCGTCGCGAGCACCCTGTTAGGTTTCTCCCTAACTGCATCGGCGGAACAAATTGTCACCGTGGCCGGCAGCGGCACGGACGGATACTCGGGCGATGGCGGCAGTGCGCCGGCGGCTCAGATCGGCGGCGTGTCCGGCCTGGCGGTGGATGCGGCGGGGAATGTGTACTTTGCCGATACCTGGAACCAGCGCGTCCGGA
>DATNLV010000305.1:0-5062 GCA_035602665.1 Bryobacteraceae bacterium
GGCGGGGCTGATGGCGGCATTCGGCGATACCAAGTACAGCAAGGCGCGGTACTCCGAGTTGCTGCAGATGATGTTCCAGGTGTTCAACTCGGCGCGGCGCGGGGGATGGGCGGCGGTAGAGGGAGACATCGAGGAGCCGGCCAAGAGCAAGATCTTCTCGGCCTATCCGGCTGTGACGGCGGATCACCACATGCTGGCCTTCATCTGCGACTCGCTGCGGACGGCGGCCATCGGCGCGGTGGAGCCGTTCGACCTGGACCAGATGATGGAACTGGACATGGACGCGCATCACCATGCGGCGGCCGAGCCGGTGGCGGCGCTGAGCACCATGGCGGACTCGCTGCCGGGCCTGGGCATCGTGGCGGCGGTTCTGGGAGTGGTGATCACGATGGGAGCGCTGGGAGGGCCGCCGGAAGAAATCGGCCACAAGGTGGCGGCGGCGCTGGTGGGGACGTTCCTGGGGATTCTGCTGTGCTACGGATTGGTGGGGCCGCTGGCGGCGCGGATGTCCAAGCAGGCGGACGAGGAAAAGGCGTGCCATCACGTGCTGCGCGTCTCGATCACCTCCTTCGTCAAAGGCACGCCGCCGATTGTGGCGGTGGAGATGGCGCGGCGGGCGGTGCCTCCGCACGTGAGGCCGAAGTTCAAGGAAGTCGAGGATGCCTGCCGCAGCAAGCGGGCCGAAGCGGCTCCGGCGGCGGCCCCGGCGGCGTAACGCTCTATGGCTGAAGGCGCCCGTCCCATCATCATCATCAAGCGCGGCGGCGGTCACGGCGGCCACCACGGTGGCGCCTGGAAGGTCGCTTACGCGGACTTCGTCACCGCCATGATGGCCCTGTTCATCGTGCTGTGGCTGTTGAACACCAGCAAGCAGATCCAGGAGGCGGTGGGCGGCTACTTCAAGGACCCCACCGGCACCTCGAAGATGGTGGGCAACGGCCAGAAGGGCGCGGCGGACAACATCGCCGTGAGCAAAGACGATATGAACAAGATCAAGGACGCGATGCAACAGGCCATGCGCAAGGCCGCGGTGTTCGACAAATTCAAAGACCAGATCGAGATGACGGTCACGGCAGAGGGCTTGCGCATCGAGCTGCTGGAGACGGCGGCCGGCGCGTTCTTCGAGAGCGGGGATGCGAATCCAACATCGGGCGGGCGGGAGCTGCTGATGAAGCTGTCCGAGGAGCTGGGAAAGCTGCCGAACCAGGTGTCGATTGAAGGGCACACCGACGCCAAGCCCTTCGCGCGAGGCGGCGCGTACGGGAACTGGGAGCTCTCGACCGAGCGCGGGAATGCGGCACGGCGGCTGATGCAGGCGAGCGGTCTGGGGCCGAAGCAGGTGACGCAGGTGCGAGGATTCGCGGACCAGCGGCTGCGGAAACCCAATGCGCCCGAGGACCCGTCGAACAGGCGGATTTCGGTGATTGTGCTCTACCAGACGCCGGAGGCGGGGGGCGCCGAGCCAGCCCCCGGGACCGTGCCGGCCGCGCTGCCGAAGCCGCCAACGCCTCCGGTGAACGCCGGCGAGCACAAACCAGAGAGCGCTGCGAAGGGTGGCCACTGACACGCGGCTGAGCGCACACTTGCGCTGCGGTTGTTCCGGCGGAGGTAAGGCTACTCGAACAACTCGGCGTGACTTCCGGTGCGCACAAGAATCAGTTCCGTCTCGGTCACTCTGTAGAGAAGAAGCCAGTCGGGCTTGACGTGGCAGTCCCAGTGCCCCGGCCAGTTGCCGCGCAATGCATGAGGCCGACACCGTGCAGGTAAGGGCTGTTGTGCCTGGAGGAGAGCGGCGATCTCCTCCAGCCGGTCCAGATCTTGTCCCTGCTTCTCAAGGCGCCGCAGGTCTTTTTCAAAGGCGGTTGTGCTGAGAAGGGCCAGCGCCATCACAGTTTTTCGCGAAGTTCACGGAACGAACGGTAGCGCTTCAACGCCGCGGGATCGTTTGCCTCCCTCATCGCCGCGACCGTTTGTGCATTGGGAATCGCGATGGGAAACGGCACTCCTTTATGCAGTACGACTTGCTTCAAAAAGAGCCGGATCGCTTCTGTCGTCGAAATGCCGATTCTGGAGAAAACACGTGCGGCCGATTTCTGCAGCTGAGGATCGATGCGGGCGTGAATCATCCGGGTTTTTCCAGCTTGCCTTGGCATACTACGCTCCGTATTCAGTGTATCTCAATTGAGACTCGCAGAGCTGAACCGGAAGCGGATGTCCGCTCGCTCACGCTCGCGGTTCGGTGCTGCAGGTCAGTTCAGCTTCGCGTCGGTGAACCCGTTGAAGAACTTGTATTCGCCGTCGGTCTTGAGATCGGGATCGTTGGCGAGTTCCTTCTGGTGAACCTTCATGGCCGCGTCGAAGGCCTGGCGCACCGAAGTCTGGTGGTCGTCGAGGAAGGCATCCCAGAATGTCTCGGCGAAGTAGTGGCAGTAGGTTTCGTGCTTGCTGTCGACATCCGAGATCACGATGGCCTTGCTCTTGGTGCCGGCAAAGGCGTCCACGAAACCGCCGGAGAAACACTGGTCCATGATGACGATCACGTTGGCCGGCAGCCGCTCCACTTCCGCGCGCAGATCTTCCGGCGCGAGCACTCCGTGGCGCAGGACGAGATACACTCCCTGGTCGTCGTAGTCGCCGTGGCCGGTGCCGTAGATCACTACCGTGTCGCCGGCGTGCGTGATGGCGGCCAGGTGGTCCATCACCTGGGTGAAGTGGGCGGGGACGGGGGTGCAGACCGGGGTGCGCTTGGCGGTGGGATTGCGGCGGTCCTTGGGAGAGACGATGAAGATGTTGGCTTCCTCGAAGCCGAGGGCGCGCAGCGTGCGGTAGGCGAGGGCGACGTTGCCTTTGTGGTCGCGCGCGTTATCGGCGTTGGCCAGGACGGCGTATCTTTGCGGATGCGGCGTGGCGGCGGCGCGCGCGGGCTGTGGCTGGGAGCGGGCGGAGCCGCAGCCGGCTAGGACGAGCGCCAACGCGGCGATGCAGGCTTGGAGGCGCATCCTTAAGACGATTGTCCCACGCGCGTCAGCGGGTCTGGAGACCCGCTGCAGGACTGGAGTCCTGCCCCACAATCGCGTCGGCGGCATGCTTGCCCATACGCACGCAGTCGGGGATGCCGATGCCGTGGTAGGCGTTGCCGGCCAGGTGCAGGCCGGGGAGCTGCTTGAGGCGGCCCTCGATGCGGGCCAGCCGCTCGGCGTGCCCTACGGTGTACTGCGCCATCGAGCGCGGCCAGCGGGCGACGTGCGTGAAGACGGGCGTGGCCGAGACGCCCATGACGGTCAACAGCTCGGCTCGCACGTGCGTCACCAGTTCCTGATCCGAAAGCGACAGCACGCTTGGGTCCTCGCCACCGACGAAGCAGCGAAGAACAGCCTTGTCCGGCGGCACGCGGTAGGAAAACTTCGTGCCGACCCAGGTGCAGGCCACCAGCAACTGGCGCTCGCTCTTGGGCACCAGAAAGCCGAAGCCGTTGAGCGGGTGCGGGAAGCCGGCCTTGGCATAGCCGAGCGAGATGGTGATGGAGTTCGAGTACGGAATGGATTCGAGCAGCGCCGCCAGATCGCCATCTGCGGAGGCGACGAGCGCACCGGCCTGGTAGGCCTGGCAGGCGAGAACCACGTGATCGGCAGGCAGCCACTGGCCACTCATGCGCACGCGCCAGGGCGCGCCTTCCGAAGAGCGCTCGACGGCGTCGGCCGGGGCGTGCAGCACTTCGGGCGCCGGCCGCGTCTGGGTGACCAGGGCGTCGATCAGCTGGCCGAGGCCCCCTTTCAGAGTCTGGAACAGCGGCTGGCCCTGGGCGTGCTTCGCGGCCTTGCGGCGCTCGCGCAGGACTCCCTTGGTGAGGCTGCCGTACTTGCGCTCGAGCTCGACGAAGCGCGGCAGCACGCTGGCCACGCTGAGATTCTGCGGATCGCCGCCGTAGACGCCCGAGAGCAGCGGCTCGGCCAGGTAGTCCACCGCTTCCCAGCCGTAGTGCTCGGCAACGAACTCGGCGACAGACCGGTCGGGCTGCCAGCCGTTGCGCGGGCGACGGAACCACTCGAAGCCCATACGCACTTTGGTTTCGAAGCCTAGAAGCTGCGTGCGGACTAGCGGGAGAATCCGCGTGGGGATCATCAGCATCAGGCCGTCGGGCAGCGGCACCAGGCGCCCGCGCTTCAGAACGTAGGTGACGCGCAGGTGGTCGTTCGAGCCGATGACGTCGTCGCCCAGGCCCAGTTCCTTGATGAGGTGCAGGGCCCAGGGCTTCTGGGCCAGGTAGCTGTCGGGCCCGGCTTCGAGGACGCAACCTTCGAGGCGCTCGGTGGAGATCACGCCACCGAGGCGCCCTTCGCGTTCGATCAGAGTGGATTGGACGCCGTGCTTCGCCAGGTAGTAGGCCGCCGAAAGACCCGAGATGCCGCCCCCGACGATGACTACCTTCATAACCTGTCTCGCACGACGGCAGCGAGGGCGCGCGCGAAGGTTGGAGAATCGTTCAGCGACTCGGGGCGGCGCAGCGCGATGCCGCGCTCGCAGGCGTAGTTCTTGAAGGCGATGTCCACGTCGTAGAGGATCTCGACGTGGTCGCAGACGAAACCGATGGGGGCCAGCACCATCTGACGGACGCCGGCCGCGGCGTACTCGTCGATGCGCGACTCGACCGTCGGGCCAAGCCACTTGTCCTGGGTGAAGCCCTGGCTCTGGAAAGCGAAATCCGAGGTCGCGAGACCCGCGCGAAGGGCCACGGCGGCGGCGGTGGCCTGAGCTTCCACGGCGTAGGGATCGCCGCCTTCGAGCGCGCGCTCGGGCAGGCTGTGCGCGGTGAAGAGCACGCGCTCACAGGGCAGCACTGGCGCGAGGCGCTCCGCGAACGCCTCGATCAACAGCGGGTGATCGTGAAACGTCTTGGTCCAGACGATCTCGGCCGCGAGGCCCGCTTCGGTCTTGGCTTCCTGCACGCGGCGGAAGTAGAAGCCCACGCTGGCCTTGGAATACTGCGGCGCGAGACACAGCGCGACGATGCGCTCCATGCCGTCCGCCGTCATTTGCTGAACCGTGTCCTTGATGAACGGCC
>DATNLV010000323.1:0-4557 GCA_035602665.1 Bryobacteraceae bacterium
ATCCGCCTCCAGAAACTCGCAAAGATATTCCTGCCGATACCACCGGTCCCCCAACGAAGCCCGCTCCTCTTTCAAAAAGCTGGGCATAATCCGCGGGCATTCCGTCGCCGGAACCGCCACCCGCTCCCACTGCGCCCCGCCGTGCTCCCACTCCTCCCAAAAGAACCCCCGCTTCCCGAACGGAGTGCTCATCAACCACAAATCCCCGTCCCCCACCGCCAGCATCGGCCGTACCGATTTGTACATTTCATCGCTCACCCTGGCCGCTTCATCGATCAGCATCAAAGACACCGCCGAGAATCCCCGCACCGTCGCCTCCGTACCCGGCAACCCCACCAGCCGCGATCCGTTCGGAAACAAAAGCGAAATCTCGTTGTCCCCGTCCCCTCGCGGCCGTATCCCCATCCGCCGCACGAACGCCGCCGCTTTCCTCAGAAACTCCCCGCTCTGCCGCGCCGACGGACTCACCACCAGCGTCAGGCTCCCCTCTCGTTCCCGCGCCCGCGCCACCGCCTTCGCAGCGGTAATCGTTGATTTCCCCCACTGCCGCGTGCAGTTCAACACCAGCCGCCTCACATCCCGCCGCAGCAGCGCCGCCTGCCTCGCATCCGTCTCGAATCCCAACCAATCTTCCCCTCCCGCCCGCCGCGTCTCCTCCCGCCGCCGCGTGATCTCCCGCCTCACTTCCAAATCGTTGCGCATAGCCCCCCATCCAAACGCTACACCACGCCCGTACCGTTCCCCACATCTCCACACCTGTATTTCCTTACCGCTCAATCACATATAAATTTCAACCCTTTGAGACCCGAAACTAAAGGAATATTCTTATTGTGGCGCAGGCTCTCAGCCTGCCGCGCCGGGACTCGTCTCGGCGCTTTTTCTTGCCGTTCTACTCAGGGGGAATCCATGTCATCGCAACAACGAATCGACGCTTCGCGCGCCAACGGCGCCAAGTCCCGCGGACCCGCCACACCCGAAGGCCGCGCCCGCTCCAACATGGCCGCGGTCACCCACGGCCTCACATCCCGCTGCGTCCTCCTCCGAAACGAATCCGAAGAGGACTTCATCGCCCTCCGCGACCTCCTCGTGGCCCACTTCGAACCCGCCAATCCCTACGAAGCCGACCTGGTCGAACAACTCGTCGCCGCCCGCTGGCGCCTCGACCGCGTCTCGTCCATGGAGACCGCCCTCCTCGAAGTCGAAATCGGCCGCCGCGAACCCGCGATCGAAAAGGAGTTCCAGTCCTGCGGCCCCGACATCCGCAACGCCCTCGCCTTCCGCGCCCTGTTCGACGAATCCCGCGTCCTCGCCGGCCTCAGCCGCTACGAGTCCCGCTTCCGCCGAGCCTGCGACAAACTCACAAAACAGTTGGACTCCCTCCGAGCAATTCGGGAATTGCACAAAGAACCTAGCACTCCCCAACCCCCTGCCCCCACACACCTTGCAGAAGAACAAGTGGGGCAGGCGTCCACGCCTGCAGCGGGTCTCGAGACCCGCCGTCCGCCTGTGCTCCCCATCCCGACCCGCCCCGCCGCGAAGCGCAGCGGTCCAGTCTTTTCCACAAGCCACGAGCCACGAGCCACGAGCCGGCCGCGCCAGCGGCCTCCCCAGCGGCACCCTCTGCTAGAATCGAGTCAAGGGATGCTATCGCGATGACAAAACTCAGCGGGGAAACCCCGTCTACCCTCGGAAGCCTCCGGCAGAACCCGGCGTTTTCCGAAGATCGCCTGGCCGCGCGCACCGTCAAGGACGAGATCCGAGCCAACCTCATCTGCAAGCTGCAGAAGAACGAGACGCTGTTCCCCGGAGTCCTCGGCTTCGAAGACACCGTGGTGCCCCAGATGGTCAACGCCATCCTCTCGCGCCACAATTTCATCCTGCTTGGACTGCGCGGACAGGCCAAAACCCGCCTCATCCGCCTGCTCACCACGCTGCTCGACGATCGCGCCCCGTACATCGCCGGCTGCGAGCTGCACGACAACCCCTACCGGCCCCTCTGTAAGCAGTGCCGCGGCCTGCTCGCCGAAGCCGGCGACGAAACTCCCATCGCCTGGCTCGCGCCCGATCAGCGCTACGTCGAAAAGCTCGCCACCCCCGACGTCACCATCGCCGACATGATCGGAGATCTCGATCCCATCAAGGCCGCCCGCCGCGGCGCCGACATCTCCGACGAGCTCACCATCCACTACGGCCTCCTCCCGCGCGCCAACCGCGGCATCTTCGCCATCAACGAGCTCCCCGACCTCGCCGGCAAAATCCAGGTCGGATTGTTCAACATCATGCAGGAAGGCGACGTGCAGATCAAAGGCTACCCCGTGCGCCTCCCGCTCGACGTCATGCTGGTCTTCACCGCCAATCCGGAGGACTACACCGCGCGCGGCAAAATCATCACCCCGCTCAAGGACAGAATCGGAAGCGAGATCCGCACGCACTATCCCGCGGTGGTCGAACAGGGCATCGCTATCACGCGCCAGGAAGCCTGGGCCGACCGTACCTCGCCGGCCCGCATCCAGATCCCCGATTTCATCCGCCACATCGCCGAGCAAGTCGCCTTCCACGCCCGCGAGGATAAGCGCGTCGACAAACGCTCCGGCGTCTCCCAGCGCCTGCCCATCGCCCTGCTCGAAAATGCTTTGTCGAATGCCGAGCGCCGCGCCCTCGCCGCCCGCGAATCCATGGCCGTCCCCCGCGTGCTCGATATCTACGCCGCCCTCCCCGCCGTCACCGGCAAAATCGAGCTCGAGTACGAAGGCGAACTCAAGGGCGGCGACGCCATCGGCCGCGAGCTCATCCGCGCCGCCGTCGGCAAGGTCTTCTCCGACCTGTTCGACAACGAAAACCTCTCCCAGATCGTGCAGTGGTTCGACCTCGGAGGCTCGCTCAAAATCGACGAAAACTCCACTTCGGCGGCCATGCTGCAGCAGCTCGGAACCATCCATGGACTGATGGACAAGCTCTCCTATTTCCACCTCACCCCCAAGGATCCGCCCGCGGTCCGCGCCGCCGCGGCCGAGTTCGTTCTCGAAGGATTGTACGCGCACCGCCGCATCAGCCGAAGCGAAGAACGTGGATTCGCAGCCGAAGAGCGCAAGCGCGAGGGGCACGGCGGAGAAGAAGGCCGCCAGCGCTCCACCTACCGCCGCCAGTTCAACTAAGGAATCCATGCGCTGGGTCAAATACGAGCGCTACACCGGCGAGGACCTCGGACTCGGCGCCGAAGATCTGCTCCGCGCGCTCTCCGATTTCTTCCTCGAGAGCGGCTTCAACCAGAACGGCATGCAGTTCGGTGAGATGAACCCGCACACGCTCGAGGACCTGAAGAAGGCCATCGAGCGCGCTCTCCAGGACGGCCAGCTCTTCGACAACAACGAGGCCGAGCGCATGATGGAGCGCCTCCGCAGCCTCTCGCCCGAGCAGCTCGATCAACTCCTCGACCGCCTGGCCCAGAAACTCGTCGACGAAGGCTATCTCCAGACCGAGGAGTCCGACCAGAAGCAGAGCCCCGGTCCCGGCGCCGGCGACGTCGATCGCCGAACCAAGATCGAGATCACCGACAAGTCCCTCGACTTCCTCGGCTTCAAAACGCTAAAGGACCTGCTGGCCGGACTGGGCAAAGCGAGTTTCGGAGCCCACGACACGCGCGACCTCGCCACCGGCGTCGAAACCAGCGGAGCCTCGAAGCCCTACGAATTCGGCGACACCTTGAACCTCGACGTCGGCGAGACGCTGTTCTCCGCCGTCAAGCGCGGAGGCTTGAAGCTGCCCCTCGAGCTCGACTACCCCGACCTCTACGTCCACCAGTCCGAGTATCAAAGCTCCTGCGCCACCGTGCTCATGCTCGATTGCAGCCACAGCATGATCCTCTATGGCGAGGACCGCTTCACCCCCGCCAAGAAAGTCGCCCTCGCCCTCGCGCACCTGATCCGCACGCAGTATCCCGGCGACAGCCTGCGCTGCGTCCTGTTCCACGATTCCGCCGAAGAGCTGCGTCTCGCCGACCTGGCGCGCGTGCAGGTGGGCCCCTACTACACCAACACCCGCGACGGCCTGATCCTGGCCCAGCGCCTCCTCTCGCAAGAGAAGAAGGACATGAAGCAGATCGTGATGATCACCGACGGCAAGCCCTCGGCGCTCACGCTAGACGACGGCCGCATGTACCGCAACGCCTTTGGTTTGGACCCGCTAGTAATCAGCCGAACGCTGGAAGAAGTGAGCCGCTGCCGCCGTCAGGGCATCCTGATCAACACCTTCATGCTGGCTTCCGATTACGGCCTGGTGAACTTCGTCCAAAAAGTGACCGAGCTCTGCCGAGGCAAGGCCTACTTCACCACGCCCTACACCCTGGGCCAGTATCTCCTGATGGATTACATGAACCGCAAAACCAGAACGGTTCATTGAGCCGCCAGACCTGGCGACGAGTTCTTTGACACTGAATACCACTGCGTTCACAGATCCGCCGCAGCCCTCTCGCTGGCGGCGGATCGGCGGCCGACGGGCCCCCAAACGGCGTAGAATGGCCCTCAGATGCCAAGGCTCGCACCTGTCGCCGTGCTCTGT
>DATNLV010000765.1:0-4422 GCA_035602665.1 Bryobacteraceae bacterium
AGTTTGGATGCTATCATTTCGGCCTAAGTTTCTCGTTTTGCTTCCGGTTTCTCTCATTGCCGCGACCGCGAAAGGCGACGATAGCTTCGCCGGTGCAGTCGAGGCCCGCCTCGCCCTCGCGCGTCTCAACGTCGTCGGAAGCGTCCTCATGATCGGCGCCCACCCTGACGACGAGCAGGCCGCCACCCTCGCCTATTTCGCCCGCGGCCGCTCCATGCGCGCCGCCTATCTCTCCGTCACCCGCGGAGAGGGCGGCCAAAACCTGATCGGTTCGGAGCAGGGCGACCAGCTCGGAATCATCCGCACCCAGGAAATGCTCGACGCCCGCCACATCGATGGCGCCGAGCAGTTCTTCACCCGCGCCGTCGACTTCGGATACTCCAAAACCCCCGACGAGACGCTCTCGAAGTGGGGCCACGACCGCATCCTCTCCGACATCGTCTGGGTCATCCGCCGCTTCCGCCCCGACGTCGTCATCCTCTGCTTCTCCGGCACTTCGCGCGACGGCCACGGCCACCACCAGGCTTCCTCGATCCTCGGCAAAGAGGCCTTCTCCGCCGCCGCCGACCCCACCCGCTTCCCCGACCAGTTGCAGTGGGTCCAGCCCTGGCAGGCCAAGCGCCTGGTGTGGGGAGTTTGGGGTTCGACCGACGAACCGGGCCAGGTTCATATCGACACCGGAGAGTATAACCCCCTTTTGGGTTATTCGTACCTTGAACTCGCCGTGATGAGCCGCAACATGCATCGCAGCCAGGCCACCGGCGCCATCCGCCGCCGTGGAACGTCCCCGTCTTCGTTCGTCCCCATGGCCGGCGAGCCGGCGACCAAGGATCTCTTCGATGGCATCGACACCACCTGGAACCGCGTGCCCGGGGGCAGGGAAGCCGGCCGCCTTCTCGCCCAGGCCGCGCGCACCTTCGATGACGAGCATCCCGACCGCATCATCCCGCTGCTCCTCAAAGCCCGCGCCGCCATGAAGGACCTCAACGATCCCCTCGCCGCCAAGAAACTCGGCGAGCTCGGCGAAACCATCGCCCTCGTCTCCGGCGTGTGGCTCGACGCCGCCGCCGACCGCTGGGCCGTCACGCCCGGCTCCACCGTCTCCGTTCGCGTCACCGCCCTCAACCGCTCGCGCATTCCCATGGCCGTGGCCGGTATTTCCGCCGGCGGCGCCGTGCTCTCCGATCGCATCCCCCTCGAGTTCAACAAGCCCGAGGTCCGCACCCTCAACGTGACCATCCGGCCCGATCGCCCCTACTCTCAGCCCAACTGGCTGATCAAACCTCACGGCGATTTCTACGACACCACCGCGCACGGCGAGGACCCGGAGAATCCTCCGGTCGAGACCGCCGTCTTCGTCCTCGATATCGGGGACGAGAGCCTCACGCTGTTGCGGCCCGTCATCTACCGCTACGCGGACGGCTCGCAGGGCGAACTCGTCCGCCCCATCGAGGTCGTGCCCCCGGTCGCCATGCAGTTCTCCGAACCCGTGTTGCTGTTCCCCGATCCCAAGCCCAAGAAGCTCGAAGTGCTCGCCCAGGCCAATGTCGCGAACGCCTCGGGCGAGGTGCGCCTCGTGGTGCCCACGGGATGGCGCGCCACTCCCGCCGCCAGAAGCTACACGCTGGCCAACGTCGGCGACGAGGCCACGCTGGCTTTCGAGCTCACGCCCACCAACGGCCCCGCCCGCGGCCAGATCCGCGCCGTCACCAACATCGGCGGCCGCGACATCTCCTCCGGCATGCACGTCATCTCCTACACCCACTTCCCGCCCCAGGTCGTCTTCCCGCCTTCGGAAGCCACGCTGGTCCGCGCCGACGTCCGTGTTCTGGCCAAGAAGATCGGCTACGTCATGGGCGCGGGCGACCAGATGCCCGAAGCCCTCCGCCAGCTCGGCTGCCAGGTCACCCTGCTCAGCCAGGAAGACCTCTCCACCGGCGACCTCAGTGGCTTCGACGCCATCCTCACCGGCGTGCGCGCCTACAACGTCCGTGCCGACCTCGCCGCCAACCAGAGCCGCCTGCTCGATTACGTCTCGAACGGTGGCACTCTGGTGGTTCAATACAACGTGCTCGAACGCAGCGCGTCGCCGTCGTCCCTGGCGCACATCGGCCCCTATCCCATCCAAATCGGCCGCGACCGCGTCTCGGTCGAGGAAGTGCCGGTTAAGTTCACCAATCTGGACGACCCGCTCCTCCGCGAGCCGAACGTCCTGACATCGGCCGACTTCGACGGCTGGATCCAGGAGCGCGGCCTCTACTTCGCCAGCGATTGGGACCCGCACTACAAAACCCTGTTCGAGTCTCACGATCCCGGCGAACAGCCCCATCCCGGCGGCACCCTCTACACCCGCTACGGCAAGGGCGTCTACGTATTCACCGCCTATTCCTGGTTCCGCGAGCTGCCCGCCGGCGTCTCCGGCGCCTACCGCGTCCTCGCCAACCTGCTCAGTGCCGGCAAGGTGGCGCAATGACCGACGACCCACCCCCCTTCCTAAGAACCTGGAGCCGCGTCTACGCCGCCGTTCTGATCTACCTCGCTCTGCTGATCCTCGCCTTCTACGTCTTCACGCGAGTCTTCGAGCCATGACAGCGCTCGACTGGGTGGTCCTCAGCGGCACGCTCTTTTCCATCGTTGCCTACGGCCTGTACCGCGGCCGCGGCAGCAACACCGTCAACGCCTACCTGCTCGCCGGCAAGAGCATGCCCTGGTACGCCATGGCGCTCTCCATCATGGCCACCCAGGCCAGCGCCATCACCTTCATCTCCACCACCGCGCAAGGATACTCCGACGGAATCCGCTTCCTGCAGTTCTACCTCGGCCTGCCCATCGCGATGGTGATTCTGGCCGCGACCGCCGTGCCCATCTTCCACCGCGCCAACGTCTACACCGCCTACGAGTATCTGGAGAAGCGCTTCGACGCCAAGACCCGCGCCCTGGTCAGCGCCATTTTCCTGATCGAGCGCGGCCTCGCCGATGGCGTCGCCCTCTGCGCTCCCGCCATCGTGCTCACCGTCGTCCTGGGCTGGCCCAGCCACCTCACCATCGTGATCATGGGCGCGCTGGTCGTGGCTTATACCGTGGTGGGCGGCATCAAGGCCGTCACCTGGACCGAAGTGCAGCAGATGGTCATCATCTTCATTGGCCTCGCCGCCGCGCTCATCACCGCCCTCTGGCTCCTGCCCCGCGGCGTCGGCCTCGGCGACGCTTTCCATCTCGCCGGCGCCGTTGGCAAGCTGAAGGCCATCGACCTCACCTTCGACCTCGACAACCGCTACAACATCTGGAGCGGCATTCTCGGCGGCACCTTCCTGTTCCTCGCCTACTTCGGAACGGACCAGTCGCAGGTCCAGCGCTATCTCACCGGCAAGTCGATCGCGCAGAGCCGCCTCAGCCTGCTGTTCAACGCCGTCGCCAAGATCCCCATGCAGTTCCTGATCCTGGTCACGGGCGCGATGGTCTTCGTGTTTTTCATCTACGAGCGCCCGCCGCTGCTGTTCGATCCGGTCGAGTTGAAAGCGATCCAGTCCGATCCCGCCTACGCCGGGGTAGACCAGCGCTACCGCTCCGCCTTTGAGGACCGTAGGGGGGCCGCCCGTGAGCTGGTGGAATGCCACCGCTCGCCCGATGCCGCCCAGTACGCCCGCAGCCTCGCCGCATTCCGAGGCGCGCAGACCGAACTGGACCAGGCCCGCGCCGACGGCGTCCGCATGGTCGAGAAGGCCACCGGAACCGGCTTCACCGACACCAACTACATCTTCCTCTCCTTCGTCACCCACTACATGCCCGCCGGCATCGTAGGCCTGATCATCGCCGTGATCTTCGTAGCGGCGACTTCATCGACGGCCGCCGAGGTGAACTCGCTGGCGACCGTATCGGTAATCGATATCTACCGCCGCCACATCCGAAAAGAGGGTTCGGACCGCCACTATCTGTGGGCCTCCCGAATCGCCAGCGCCTTCTGGGGCTGCTACGTAGTGGTGTTTGCGGAGTACGCCCTCCACCGCCTGGGCTCGCTAATCGAGGCTGTTAACTTAGTGGGCTCGCTCTTCTACGGAGGCATGTTGGGAGTCTTCGTTCTGGCCTTTGCGTTCCCCAGAGTCCGCGGCACCGCGGCATTCACGGGAGTCCTAGCCGGAGAAGCCGCCATCTTCTGGGCCCACTTCGCGACCCACATTTCGTTCCTCTGGTACAACGCCCTAGGCTGCATAGTAGTGGTAGCAACCGGCCTGGCCCTCTCCCTGCACCACCACCCATCTGAGCCAGTTTAGTGGGGCAGGACTCCAGAGGGACTTGCGAAATAAGGGCTTTGGATCGGCAAAGAGGGACTAGAGAGCGCTACGATCATCCTCGTGTTGAAAATGCGAGCGTTCCACTCCGCTACAGCCCCGTTTTGCCCACACTTTGTCACGACTCAGAACC
>DATNLV010000331.1:0-18022 GCA_035602665.1 Bryobacteraceae bacterium
TATGCTCATTGCCTGCGCGATCGCCCCGGCGGCGTGGCGGTGCTGGCGATCAACTTCGACCGGGAGACACCGCGGGATCTCGCAGCCGCGCTGCCTTACGACCGTTACACTCTGACTTCCCTGGATCTTCTAGGCGCGAGCGTCGAACTGAACGGGCGCGAGCTGAAGACGGGCGCCCACGACGCGCTGCCGGAGATGGCCGGCAAGCCGGAACGGGCGGGACGGACGACGCTCGCTCCCGCGAGCATCACGTTCCTGGCTTTCCCGAATGCAGGGAACGCCAGCTGCCGCTAACTCTGGCGGAGCTTTTCGAATAGCGCTACCGTATAGTGTGAACGAGCGGGACAGCTAAGGAGCGACTATGCAAAAGAGCCTGAGCAGACGCGCCTGCCTGAAACTGCCGCTGGCCGCCGTGGCCTCGCGGTTGGCCGCCGCGGACGCCAGCACGGACGCCCACGGCTTCAAGCTCGGCATCATCACCGACGAGTTGACGGGCCAGTTGAACGAAGCGCTCGACTTCGTCTCCAGCTACCACCTGCGGTGGTGCGAGCTGCGGGAGATGTGGGGCAAGAACATCATGAACAGCTCGCGGGACGAGCTGGATCGGGCCCGCGATCTGATCGAGCGCCACGGCGTCCGCGTGAGCGAGATCGCGTCGCCGCTCTTCAAGTGGAATTGCCCGCAGATGCCCGCCAAGGCCGGCGAGAAGCGGGACACATTCGCGGCCAGCTTCGCCGAGCAAGATGCCGACAAGCTTCTCGCCCAGTCTTTCGAACTCGCCCGCTTCTTCGGAACGCGCATGGTGCGCATCTTTACGTACTGGCGGGTGGACGATCCCACGAAGGCCTACCCGTACGTGCGTGACCGCATGGCCAAGGCGGCCGAGGTGGCGGCCCGGAGCAACATCATCCTCAACGTCGAAAACGAGCATTCGTGCAATGTTGGAACGGGCAAAGAACTGGGCCGGCTGCTGCGGGACGTGAATTCGCCGAGCCTCCGGGGAGTGTGGGATCCGGCCAATGCCACCATGCTCGGCGAAGTTCCTTTTCCCGATGGCTACGCGGCCGTGAAGGGCCTGTTCCCGCACATGCACGTCAAGGACTCCCGCAAGAACGCGACCACCGGCGAGCTCGAATGGGCGCCGGTTGGCGGCGGCATCGTGGACTTCAAGGGCCAGTTTCAGGCGCTGCTGCGCGACCGCTATGAGGGGACGATTTCGCTCGAAACGCACTACCGGCGGCCGGACGGCAACAAGGTCGAGAGCACGCGCGAGTCGTTGGTGGGTTTGTTCAAGGTTCTAGGAGAGGTGTGATATGACATCAGGTTTCAGCCGTCGCGATGTGTTGAAGGCCGCTGCGGGAGCGGCGTGGCTGGCGCCCCAACGGGTGCTGGGCGCGAACGATCGGGTGCGCGTGGCCGTGGTCGGGTTGCGCGGCCGCGGCCTCGATCACATCAAGAGGATCAAGCAGACTCCCGGCGTGGAACTCGCCGCGGTGGTGGATGTCGATGAGAACGTCATCGCGGCCCGCCTCGGGGATATCGAAAAGCTGGGCATGGCCAAGCCCGCGACATTCGGCGATATCCGCAAGATGCTCGAGGACCGCTCGATCGACGCGATCACGGTGGCCACGCCCAATCACTGGCATTCGCTGATGGGCATCTGGGCGTGCCAGGCGGGCAAGGACGCTTACGTGGAGAAGCCGCTGTCCCACAGTTGGTGGGAAGGGAAACAGCTGGTGGCCGCGGCGAACAAGTACAACCGCATCGTGCAGCACGGCACGCAGAGCCGGTCGAGCATCGGCGCGAAGGAAGCGATTCAGAAGCTGCGGGGCGGCCTGGTGGGCGACGTCTACCTCTCGCGAGGGCTGTGCTACAAGTGGCGCGACACCATCGGCCGCAAGCCGCGCGAGGCGGTGCCGGCGGGGTTCGACTACGATCTGTGGCTGGGGCCGGCGCCCGATCGCGGCTTCACGCGCAACCGCTACCACTACAACTGGCACTGGTTCTGGGACACCGGCAATGGCGACCTGGGCAATCAGGGCATTCACGAAATCGATACCGCGCGCTGGGGCTTGGGGGTCACATTCCCGAACAAGGTTTCGGCGATGGGCGGCCACGTGATGTTCGACGACGACCAGGAAACGCCCAACGTCCTCAGCTGCTCATACGAGTTCAACATGCCGGACGGGAAGCGCCGCCTGATGGAGTTCGAAGTGCGGCACTGGATGACCAATCACGAGGCCGAAATCGGCGTCTTCGGCGGCGGAAGCGTGCTGCCGCCCGCTGGCCTGAGCACTCCGCCCTCCGCAAAGGCGGCGGCACCGCTTGGGCCCCCCAGCGGCAAGCCCGGCACGATCGGCAATCTCTTTTACGGGCCCGGCGGCTACCTCGCGATCCAGGAATACGAGAGCTACAAATACTGGCTGGGGGAACGACAGGAGCCGAGCCCGGTGAGCCACGGGAAGGAGAACCACTTCGCCAACTTCATCGACTGCGTCCGGAGCCGCAAGAAGGAGGACCTCACGGCGTCGGTGGAGGAGGGGCACATCTCCTGCACGCTGGTGCACCTGGCCAACGTTTCGTATCGCCTGGGCCGCACCTTGAACTTCGATCCGGCGACCGAGCAGGTGATCGGCGACGACGAGGCCAACAAGATGCTTCGCGACGGCGACCGCGGATACCGGCCGGGGTTCACGATCCCCGACAACCTCTGAGAAGAAGACTGGCCACGAATGAACACGAATGAACACGAATAAGAAACGCCAAGAAGAGACTTTGTTTTATTCGTGTGTATTCGTGTTCATTCGTGGCCAGAACTCTTAGGTGCGAAGGGATTGGTGATTCGAACTCCCAGAATGTCCTGGCCGTCGTTCATGTCCTCGGTATAGAGAACCGACGCACCGCTTCGCGCCGCGGCGACGACGACCAGTGCATCCCAGAACGAGAGCGTCGCCTGGTCGGCCAGCCTGACCGCCGCTCGAATCGCTGCGTAATCCACCACCATCAGCGGCCAGGCTGCCAAATCTTCCACTACAGCCAGCGCTTCCTCGCTCGAGCAGCGCCGTGCCACTTTGCGGGTCAGGGTTACGTAGAGCTCCTGCAACACCTGCGTGCTTACCCGTAGCCGGTCCTGTTCGATCAGCTCGTTCAGGAGCCGCTTGGCCGCGCGCTGCTTCGCCGATCCGCTCTTGTCGAGCGCGTACACCAGCACATTGGTGTCGACGAATGCCGGGGGCTTCTCAGCGCTCATAGAGGTCGTCCCGGCTCCACTTCCGCTTGCCGACGTCCACGAGACCGGTCTTGAACGCCCTTGTCAGCCTTGCCCTGGCCAACCGCCGCCGGCTGTGCTCCTCCACCAGCGCCGCCAGATACTCCCGCACCAGTTGATTCACACTGGTCCGTTGATCCAGCGCAATCCTCCGTGCGGCCAGGAGAACGTCCTCCTCGACCACCAAAGTGACATTCTGCTTGGCTTTGTCCACAGGGTCAGTGTAGCACATGACCCGTGCTACACAGTCTCACGGGAAAACAAGATGGGCCACGAATGAACACGAATGGACACGAATAAGAAACACCTGGAAAGAGCTTGGTTTTATTCGTGTGTATTCGTGTTCATTCGTGGCCAGATTGTGTTTGGTTTTACCCCGCTAGCCCGGCGAGCACTCCCTTCATGTAGCCGAAAGAGTGCAGCATTCCCGGCAGGGGGTTGTCGGCGTTGATCTCGTACTCCAGGTTCACCGAGCCGTTGTAGCCGATTTTGTGCAGCTGCTTGAAGATCGCCACCACCGGCATGACGCCGTCGCCCACGTCGCACTGGCTTTCCTTGACCTTGCCGTCCTTCAGGTCCTTGATGTGCATGTCCAGCAGGCGCGGTCCGGCGTTGGCGATTTCCTGAACCACGTCCGCGCCCGTGCGCATGGAATGGCCGACGTCCATGCAGAGGCCCATTCGCGGGTCCATGCCCTTCACGGCATCCAGGACCACTTTGGGATTTGGGAAATTCTTGTCCTCCGGGCCGTGCGTGTGGATCGCGATCCGGATGTCATATTCCGTGGCGAGTTTCTCGATGGCGCCCAGGTTCTCGTGCAGCGGCGCCGTGACCAGCATCGGCATGCCGCACGCCTTGGCGTATTCGAAGTACTTCCTCAGGTCCGCCGGATCGCTCGACTTCATGTCCGTGTTGCCGCCGCTCACGATGGCGAGACCTGCCTTATGGAAGTCGCCCACCGCGCGGGCGATTTCCGCGGCCGTCGAGGTGTAGGGAAGGTGGAAGTCCTTCACGCTGACGCGCGTGACACCGAGTTGCTGGATCATGCGGATCGCGAGGCCGCGCTGGAACTCGCGCAGGGAGTAAGTCGCGACTCCGAGTTGGAAGCCGGCTGTCTCGGCACGGCTCGCCGCGGGCCTTGCGACTGCCGCCGCCACGAGCCCGGCGCTGGAGATCATTTGTCGACGTGTCATAGGTGACATGTTACTCCAAGGCGAGGGGGGGCGGAGGTTCAACCCGGACTTAGTCTCGCACCACGCGGGAGGCGATGACCTCGTAACTTCGTGAGTCCGTGTTCCGGAACTGTACCCGCAGCAGCAGCTCCAATCTCTGCACGCGGCCGGCCGGATCGATGCCTCGCGCGAGCAACTCGTGGCGCAGCCGGGCGGAATCGGTCAGAAGTTCGGCGGCCGCGGCCGTGCCCGCCGAGCTGGTGCCCGCAACCAGCAAGACACAGCTCTTGCCCGTCAGGTTGGGGATCAGTGAGAGGATGGCGTACGCGGTGCCGGAGATTGTGCGAGGGGTCGGCTCCCAACGGGAGGGCTCACCGGCGAGCGGCGCGCGGTTCGACATGTACTGAAGCCTGGTTGTGGGCTCCATCTCGATGGCGAAAGTCAGGCTCTCGCGAAACAGCTCGGCCCAGGGGTTCGCTGTGACACTGCCCAGCAAGATTACGGGCTGCTCGCCCTTGAAGTATTCCATTTGCAGCTGCCGCGCCGGCACCAGCAGCGCGGTGCGGCCGGTTGTCTCCAGCATGGCGCTGACCCGCGAGGCGGCCACCGCGCTCACCAGGCTGGTGTATTGATTTCCCGATCGCGGTGAAACGCCCGCCATGTCGGGGGGGAAGTTGCCGGTCCACTGCTCGCCCAGGTACTCGTCGAGCGTGAGGGGCCGATTGACGATGGTGTTTGTATAGATCGTATAGTTGGCGTCGGTGAGGCCTACTCGCACGATCTTCTGCGATCCGAACTGGGTCCACGGCAACAACTCCATAACCGGCGACGATGGAACCCGGCCCGCGAGCCTCCGGTTGTACCCCACCGATACGGCGCAAGCCAGGGCCAGCACCGCGACGGCCGCCCAGGCGGAAACCGGCCACCGCCGCCACCACGCGGGTGAAGGCGCCTGTGGTGAGGGACGGGCCGGCGGCTCGCCCGGAGGATGGAACTCGACCAAGTAGCTGCCGACAGGCAGGAAGATCTGGATGCTCCCGGGCTCGCGCACCAGGTTCGGGTTGGCGTAATGCGCGAGCAAACGCTTGCGCACGCCGTTTACCGAGACACGAACGATGGCATCCTTCCCCGTATCGTAGGCGGACTCCCGCCCGAATACTTCGACCCCGATGGTGCGCTCTTTGAGCAGATGCTCGCCGCCGTCCAGGGCGCGTTCCACCAGGTATTGGAGGAGCGCACAACTACGCTCGCTGCCGCCGAACTCGTGGCTGGCTCGGACACGCTCGAGTTCCTCGAGAATGAGCTTGCGGTTCTTCGGCGCACCCGAAGCGACTCCCACCGGGCCCGTTCGGACACCCGGCCTCAACCCTTCCTCGCCTGCGCTCGTAGCGGGGCACCTCCGGGATCGATGCTATCAGCTTAACCGTTAATCCGCAAGGGTCCAGAAGCCCCTGTCTTATCAAGGACGTAGCTGTCTGTTAACAAACCCGTTAAGGGTGGCTGTAAAGCTGGGCCGGGGCGCACAATCTGAAGGTGCTTCTCGGGTCGAAATTCAGCACAACGCCGGGCGGCGGCGGGCCTCGGCAAGCGGTAGTGGCAGGCTAATCGTTATGCCGGCGTCTCACGGGGCACGCAGCCGGTTCATCAAGAAATCTGAGTGAACAAAGTGAATAGAAAGAAGGAGCCCATGGATACGCGAAGATTGCTCGTCCTGATGATGGTCCTATTGATCGGCGCCGGAGCAGCTTACTCGCAAGCTGTGAATGCGACGTTGTTGGGCACGGTCACCGATCCCAGCGATTCGGTCATTCCTAACGCGAGGGTCACCATCACCGAAGTCAACACCAACTCCACCCGCACCACTCAAACCAACGAAAGCGGGTATTACTCTTTTCCGAACCTGCCTCCCGGGACCTACGCGGTCATGGTGGAGGCACCCGGCTTCAAGAAGGAACTGCGCCGGGACATTAACGTGATAGTGGACACGAATACGCGCGTGGACGTGCGGCTCCAGACCGGTGTGGTGACGGAGACGGTCGAGGTCTCGGGCGCCCCGCCACTGCTGCAGGCCGATTCGGCCGGAATCGGCCAGAAGATGCAGCAGGACCTCCTGGCGAACGTTCCGCTGGGCGTGAATCGCAATTTCCAGAGCCTGCTGAACCTGGTGCCGGGAGTGGCGCCCGTGCTGTTCCAGCACTCGCAGTTCTTCAACGCCAGCAGTTCGCTGCAGACCGAAGTCAACGGCCAGATGCGCCAGGGCAACAACTTCATGATCGAAGGGACGGACGACAACGAGCGCACCGGCCTGTTGCAGATCTACATCCCGCCCATCGAGGCGATCCAGACGGTGGACGCGTCGGTGGCCAACCACGATCCGGAATTGGGCCGAGCCTCGGGCGCGGTGATGAACGTGATCATCCGGTCGGGCGGCAACGAGTTCCACGGCGCGGCGTACGAATTCCTGCAGAACAGCGCCATGAACGCGCGCTCGTTTTTCAATCCGTCGGTGGGCCACCTGGCCTATAACTACGTCGGCGGAAACCTGGGCGGGCCGATCAAGAAGAACAAGATCTTCTTCTTCGCCGACTACCTTCGGGTCATGGACCATGAAGCCAACACCAACCTGGTGACCATTCCGCCGAACCCCTGGCGCACGGGCGATCTGAGCGGGGCGGCGACCACGATCTACGACCCCACCACCGGCAATCCTCTCGACGGCACGGGACGGACGCCGTTCGCGGGCAACCGGATTCCGCTCGCCAACATCAATTCGGTTTCCAGTAAGATTCTGGCCTTGCTGGAGCCCACCAACGAGTCCTTCAACATTGCCAAGCCCGCGAACAACTACTTCGCGCTGCTGCCGTTCCAGAAGACCACCGATTCGTTGGACGCCAAGATCGATTACAACATCGGTGATAACGACCGCTTGAGCGGCCGGTTCAGCTACTCGCGCCCCGTGGTCTTCCAGGCTCCTCTGTTCGGCATGGCCGGCGGCGACGGTCCGGGCGGAGCCTTCATGGGCACCGCCACGCAGAAGACTTACAGCTCGAACCTCAACTGGGACCGCACCCTCTCGCCCACCATGGTGGTTGAAACCCGCCTGGCCGTGTCGCACTATCACAACGCGGCCTATCCTTCCGATTACGGTAGCAACGACGCCCAGTCAATCGGCATCCCCGGCGTGAACATCAACCAGTTCACGAGCGGGATGGTGGGTATCAACATAAACGACGGCTTCTCCAATCCGGTGGTTGGTTACTCGGCGAGCTTGCCCTGGGTCCGCGCCGAAGCCAACGTGGACGTGGTCAACATCTGGACCAAGATCAAGGGCAATCACACGTTCAAATGGGGCATCGACCTCAAGCGCATCCGCGACGACTTGCTGCAGGACCAGACCTATGGCGCCCGCGGCATCTATAACTTTGCCGCGGCGCAGACCGCGCTGTGCACCGCCACGGCGGTCAACTCGTCCGGCCTGGCCACCAAGTGCACCTCCTCGGCGACGGGGATCGCCAACGACATGGCCAGCTTCCTGCTCTCCACGCCGTCCTATATCGGCCGCGACGTCAACACCTATTTCCCCGCCTACCGGCAGTGGGAGTTCTTCGGGTTCGGCGGCGACAAATGGCAGGTCACGCCCAAGCTGACGGTTGACCTCGGCCTGCGCTGGGAGTTTTATCCCCCCGCCACGCCACAATTCGCAGGCGGCTTCTCCAACTACAACCCCAGCACGAACAGCCTGGTGCTCGCCGGGGTTGGCGGCAATCCTTCGAACCTGGGCATGAAGACCCGCTACAACTACTTTGCGCCGCGCCTCGGACTGGCCTATCGCGTCACGGATCAGACCGTGATCCGCGCCGGGTTCGGCACCAGTTACACGCCGTTCCCGGATAACACGTATGCCTACAACTATCCGGTGCGTTCCAATAACAATTACAACAATGTGGGCGACGGGTTTGCGGGCACGCTGCTTCCGAATGGCCAGCCCGCGACTTTCCAGAACGGTTTCCCGGCGCCGGTGGCGGTGCCGATTCCCAGCAACGGCATTATCCCGGCAACGGGAGCACTGCTCAGCCAGAGCATGTTCGCCATTAGTCCCAACTTCAAGAACCCGTACGTGGAAACCTGGAACTTCGCGATTCAGCGGGCGTTGCCGCTGCATCTCGCACTGGATGTGGCGTACCTGGGCGTTCACGGCGTGGATACGGCGGCGCAGTTCAACCTGAACACGAACACCAGCACCATCGGTGGCGGAACCGCGGGACAGCCGCTGAACATTCTCTATGGCAAGACCGCGGGCGCGACTCTGTTCTGGGACGGCTTCTCGTCGAGTTACAACGCGCTGCAAGTGAAGCTCGACCGGCATTTCGGCGACTTCCACCTGACCACCGCCTTCACCTGGGGTAAGGCCATGGATTACCAGATCGGTGACGATGGCCAACTCGACTTCTACATCAACGTCCAGCGCAATTACGCGCGGGCCGACTTCGACCGGACATTCAACTTCAATCAGAGCTACGTCTACTCGTTGCCGCTTGGCAAGGGCAAGAAGTGGCTCTCCAGCGGACCTGCGTCTTGGGTTCTCGGCAACTGGCAGGTTTCGGGTATCCTGACGCTGATGAGCGGCTTTCCGTTCACTGTGAGCGCCAGCGGCAGCAGTCTCAATACACCCGGTGAAACCCAGACGGCCAACCAGGTGGCGCCGGTCCAGATCCTGCATGGCATCAATGTGGGCAACCAATGGTTCAGCACCGCCAGTTTCGCTCAGCCAACGGGAGCCGTGTTCGGCAATACCGGCCGCAACATCCTGAGCGGGCCCGGATTGTTCGCGCTGAACGCCTCGGTGTTTAAGAACTTCAAGATAGGCGAGCGGGTGAACATCGAGTTGCGTGGCGAGTCCTTCAACGTAACAAACACGCCGGAGTTCACTCTGCTGGCGACACCTGGCGCCAGCAACAACCAGGTTTCGTTTACGAGCTCGACGTTCGGCTATGTCACCCAGACCATCGGCAGCGGCACGGGCGTCAACGGTACCGGCGGCGGCCGCGCCGTGCAACTGGGACTGAAGGTTAACTTCTGAAGCACAGACCGGACAAACCGAACATTCGGCATCCGGCAACACGGCCAGCGCGTCATTCCCGGCTCGATCTGGGGATCGCGCTGGCCCTTTTTCTTGCCACCGTCGCGTTGTATGCCCCGGTCCGGCATTTCGATTTCGTCAACTTCGACGATCCCGAAACTGTGACGCGCAACATCCACGTCCGCGGGGGCGTCACGCCGCAGGGGATCGAATGGGCGCTCACAAGCGGCGAAGCCGCCAACTGGTTTCCCGTCACGCGGCTCTCGCACCTTCTGGACGGCCAGCTCTTCGGGCTGCGTAGCGGGTGGCACCACCTGGTCAGTGTGGGATGGCACGCCCTGGCGGCGGTGCTGCTGTTCGCCTTCCTCAAGCGCTCGACCGACGCGCGCTGGCCGAGCGCCTGGGTCGCTTTCGTATTCGCGCTTCATCCGCTGCACGTGGAATCGGTCGCGTGGGTGGCCGAGCGCAAAGACGTCCTGTGTGCTTTCTTCTGGTTTCTGGCGTTGTGGGCTTACGTGCGGTATGCCGAGCGGCCGGGGCGGGGACGCTATGCCGTGGTCCTGCTGCTGTTCTGGCTGGGATTGATGGCCAAGCCCATGATCGTCACCCTGCCGTTCCTGCTGCTGGTGTTGGATGCCTGGCCGCTCAAACGGTTTTCGCGCGCGGCCGTGCGGGAGAAGATCCCATTCTTCGCGCTCGCGGCCGTCTCGTCCATCGCAACGTACATGGTGCAGGCCGCCAGTGGAGCCGTCCACGAAATCGCCAGCCTGCCCGTGGGGCTGAGGATCGAGAACGCGGCCGTCTCCTCGGCCGTGTACTGCATCAAGACGATCTGGCCGGCTGGGCTGGCGGTGTTCTATCCGTATCCGGCCGGGTTCGCGTGGTGGATGGTAGCGGCCGCCGCGCTGGCGCTGGCCGCGATCACGGCGCTGGCGCTCGGATGGCGTCGCCGCGCTCCTTACCTCGCGGCCGGCTGGCTTTGGTATCTGGTGACGTTGGCGCCGGTGATCGGACTGGCGCAGGCGGGCGCCCAGGCGCGGGCGGACCGCTACATGTACGTTCCAATGGTCGGCCTGACCATCATGCTGGCCTGGGGCGCGGCGGATCTGGCACGGCGGTGGCCGGCAGCCGCGAGGCCGATCGCCGCCGCGGCCGTTGCGGCATGTCTGGGAGCGGCGGCACTCTCGGCGTCCCAGATCGGGCACTGGAGAAACAGTGAAACGCTGTTCCGGCACGCGCTGGATGTGACTACGGACAACTACCTGGCCGAGCACAATCTGGGAAGTACCCTGCTGGAAACGGGCAGGCTTTCCGAGGCCGTGCCGCATCTGGAGGCAGCCTTGCGCATCCGGCCCGATTCGGCGCAAGCGCGCAGCGACCTGGCGAGCGCGCTGGCCAGAACGCCGGGGCGCCTGCCGGAGGCCATCGCCGAATACCAGGCCGCGGTCCGCCTTCTGCCCGGCTCCGCCGTCTTGCACAATAACCTGGGCGCGGCGCTGGCCAGGCTTCCCGACCGTTTGCCGGAAGCCATTCGCGAGTGCCAGGCAGCAGTGCGTATCGACCCGGATTACGCGGAGGCGCACAACAATCTGGCGAGCGCGCTGTCCCAGACGCCGGGCCGGGTGGCGGAGGCCATCGCCGAGTATCAGGCGGCTCTGCGCATCAACCCCGAATATGCGGAAGCGCATCTAGGCCTGGGGCTCGCGCTGGCCGGAACCCCGGGACGCCGGGAGGACGCCATTGCCGAGTACCAGGCGGCGCTCCGCATCAAGGCCGACTACCCGGAGGCCCACTACAACCTTGGTGTGGCCCTGATGAAAACCAGCGGCCGGTTGCCGGAAGCGGCCGCCGAGTTCGAAGCGGCGCTGCGCCTGAAGCCGGATTACGCCGAGGCGCACAACAATCTGGGCGTCGTGTTATCGCAGTTGCCCGGCCGGTCGTCCGAGGCCATCGGGCACTTCGAGGCCGCTGTGCGCATCGAGCCCGACTATGCGGATGCGCATTACAACCTGGGCGTAGCGCTCTCCGAGATTCCGGGCCGGCAGCCCGAAGCGATCGCCGAATTGGAAGCGGCCTTGAGGCTCAAGCCCGACCCGGAACTCCGCCGCGCCGTGGAGCGTCTGCGCGCGGGGCGCTAGTGCTCTGGCCGCCAGGTCCGCTTCCTGACGGTCGCGGTTCGGTGCTGGGTGGCCGGCGCCCCTGTCAGAGCGGGCGCAGGCCTTCCCAGCGCACGTTCCATCCCTTCGTCGGGAACCCGTGCGGCGAACAGGCCATCATCGCCGCGGCGGCGAGAAGCCCGCCGTTCCCCGGCAAATAGACCGGAAGGCCGGCCCGCTGCCAGTTGTGGCCGTTGGGCAGCCAGGTGTTCCTGGGCGAGTCGAGGAACAGGCAATCGACGGCGGTCTCCGGTTCGCCGAGGCGGACGGCGGTCATGGCCGCCATGGGAAAATCCCAGCCCCAGGTGTCCGCCCATCGCCATTCGCGCAGCACCTTGTGCAGCGTGCGGCGCATGGTTTCTGGGTCCACGCCCTCGCCCTCGAGCACGCCGCACGCGGCCAGCATCGAGGGATGATCGAAGTTCCGCGCGGTGTAAGTCTGCGGACAGTTCTCGTGCGCCAGATACACGCCATCCTTCACCGGCAAGGGGGCGAGGCCGGCGCGCACCTGTTCCCACTTCGAGTCGGGCGGGAGCCCCAGGCGCCGCCTCCATTCCTGCGCGATGCCGAGCGCCTGGCGCCAGTAGGCCAGCTCGAATGTCGGATTCCAGGTTTCGCGCGGGGGATGGTTTTCCTGCGCTGGTATGAGCGGCGGCCCGAGCGCGAAACGGCCGTCTCGCCGGACGGCAAAGTCGGCCATGAACTCGGCGGAGGCGATCACGACATCGCTGTACCTCTCGAGCGTTGCGCGCGCCGGCCTGGCGCGATAGCAGAGCTCCGCCAGCGCGATGGGATGGGGCTGCTGCCAGATCAGCAACTCACCGACGCTGGATGGGCTGCTACGGCCATCGGGCGAGGTCATCTTGGGCCAGCGCGCGCCGCGGTATCCCTGGATTCGCGCCTTCTCGCGGGCCATCGGAAGAATGGAGGCGTACCAGCCGAGGCTGCGCTCCAGCAGGGGCGTGCGATCCCAGAGCGCGAAGTGGGCGGCGTGCCACCAATGCATTTCCAGGTGGAACTTGCCGTACCAACTGTTGCACGTCAGGCCGGTTTCCTGGGGAGGCGTGGAGCCGGCGCACTGGATCGCCGTCAGGTACTGCGACAGAACGATGCGCCGCTCGAGTTCCTGCGCCCGCGGGTCGGTGCACGCGGCGAGATCGATGGCGCCGCCCTCCGACCAGAAGTCACGCCAGTGCGCCTGGCTCGCCTGTCGTACGGCCGCGGGGAGGATCGGGTCGGCGGCGGAGGCACGCGGCGAGAACTCGCAGGTGAACTCCAGATGCTTCCCGGAAAGCACGAGTCGATGCTCACCGGGTTCTTCTGCGTCTGCATCTCCGGTCCAGTGCAGGCGGACCCAGTAGCTGTCGGCATCGAGTTGCCGGTGGACAGTTGCCTCGTTTCGGCCCTGGATCGTTACGGTGGTCCGGTGCCTTGCGGCGGCGGTCCAGTCCGAGGCATTCATGGCCGGGGAGCCATAAGGAAACTTGAATTCGACACTCAAGCGGCCCGAGTCCGCGAGCGGCGACTGTATGGAGACGGCGAGCGCGTCGTGGGTGGGGTGGCAACAGGTGACGACCTCCACCGGCTTCGTCTGGAGATCGAAGCGGCTCACCAGTGTCCCGCTTGCGAGAGCCAGCCGTTGGTCGATGTTCGTCACGTCTGCGAGCGCTAGCGGGGCGTCGTCGAGGAGCAGCGCGATGCGTGCCAGATTCAGGCGGTGCGGGTTCTCTCGCAGCCAGTCGAACAGCTTCTCCTGCCCCTGGCGGGACGTCGCATAGCCCACCGGGCGGCCGTAGGTGTCGAAGAGCTCCAGGCGCAAATCGGAGGCGCCGAGGCCGGCGAGGGCAGGGAAGCTGTGCCATCCCCACTGCGATTGGGTGCAGAGAGGGACGGTGTTTTCGTAGAGCTCGGCGAACGATTGCAGGCCGGTACTGTCCGCCGTGAACGCGAACTCGCCGTTTCCGACCGACAGCGGGGAGCGAGGGTCCACCCGGTGCAGCACGGGATCGTGGCGGGTAACGATTGCCAGGCGATCGAGACGGCCGTTCGCGGCTCCCGCGAGACCCGCGGCAAACGGCGCCGCGGCGAGAAGCAACTCGCGGCGGCTGCACAGGGCGAAACGGCGGGGCGGTTTCATGTCCGAAGATCTGATTCGAGTCGACCGAGTTCCAGTCGCAAGCTGCGCACTGACTCTAACTGGGGGCTCGCAGCCGCACTGTACCCTGGAACCAGCATGTCGCACCACCTCGCCATGGAGGCCACGAGTCTACGGCCCGCGGTCGGCGACCGCAGATGGGTGCGGCGGACCAGTTCAGGAACATAGCCGATATTCACGCAGGCATAGACCGCGACAACGGTACCGCTACAGCTCTCCGCTTGCTGGGCCGCGCTCCCAGAAGAACTGAGTTGATCGGCAAAATGAGATGCGGCCGCCTCCATGCCGGTCTCCGGATCGAGTCTCACTAGATTCGCGAGCAATACGCAGCCGTCTCCTAGGAAATGACGTCCCGCCGCAACTCCCTCCAGGCAGAGGTCCAAGGCGGGCCGATGCCCAAGCCTCGCCAGCGCGACGATGATCGAATCCCGCACTTCTGATCGCCCCGGCAACGATCTCGCAACCATCTCAAGCTCCGCCGCCGTGGCTGGTGATGCGCTCTCCGCCAGGATCGCAAGCGCCATGCCCCATCGCCTCGGAGTACCAGAAGCTATCTGGCCAAGGAGCACTTCCCGGATGGAGCGGCGGTGGTTTGGTTCCGCGAGCTCGTACCACTTCCAGACCTCGCGGAACTCCGCCTCGCCGCCGTCGCCGTCATTCCGGTGGCCGTGGCGGAGCTTATCGAGGTGCGCTTGGATCGCAGCCTCCTCGATCCGATCGAGTCCCATGATTTAAGCTACCCCAAACCCCTCAAAGAGGCGATTGGGATTAATGGGAGTTTGCGGGATGCCCGGCTGCGACCGCAATCTATTGAGGGAGGTTGGTTGCGGGGGACTCCAACGCCCCGAACGCACTGGTGATTCCTTTTCGGATTACTTTGGCTACGATAAGGCATAGATGGAGAATGCCGAGCCGATCATCTGCCCGCCTTGGGTCAACAGTGGCGAACGATTCCGCTCTCGCCACTATCACGCATGGGACCGCCCTTGCGGAATCTGCGGCAGGAAGGTCGTCGTGAGCAGTGCGGTAAAGCGACAGCTTGAATCGGAAGCCGGAAGCGTGATCGTGTGCGAACAATGCGCTTTGGCCCGGGCCGAGGTTTTGGCCGCCCTTCGGAGGCCCGAGTATGAAACAGAACCAGCGTGCCCGACCTGCGATTCCTTGAGGGCGCAGGAGGAATCGGCGGCGGCAGAGTTGGCCCGCGTCCGGGGACTATCTGGTTCGGAAGAAGCCTATCGAAGATGGGCGCACATTTTCACCGCCCGCTGGCAACACAAGTTCAAAGGTCATCACGACGAGCCACGAGGACGATAGGCGACGACGACTCGACCGCACGCCAAATGGAATCGAGATGGTGGCTCCGATGGGAGTGCGTGGGAGGCGGTCGCTGGCGGCAACCAGAGGGAGTTGGTTGCGGGGGTAGGCCTTTGGATTATGAGTTCAGCAGATCGTTCCACGCCTTCGGGGTCGACCACCCCAATCGAGCTTTGTGGCCAAAAGCACGCGAGGCGTGAATCCCTGTTCCGCGCTGGAGCCAGTAGCGATAGCAGGAGCCGTTGTCGCTCTAGACGCGGGTGATCGGGATGCCGAAACGGCCCGGATTCCTACCGTTCGCTGCGCCGCAGGGGGTTGGCTGAGGCCGGCGTCGCAAGGAATCCCTGGTTTCCGTCCCCGTCCATGCCCGCAATCTGGCCCCTGTTGTTGATGCCGGTGGCCTGTGAAACCAGCCCATTCGGTGCACCATGAACGTCAACCTGCACAAACTTCGCCCCGTCGTAGGCGAAAGCCATGACAGGCCAGTTGCCCGGATGCAGCGGCTTCAGCGTGTACTCGCCCACAATTACGCCCGCGTCGTTAATCGCATTGCCGCGTGTCAACATGGCGCCCGGCACGTCGAACAGCGTCATCGTTCCCTTCTCAAACAAAAATCCACGACGAGTCGGCGACCTGTTTCCCCCTTCGCACGAGCCTGTGATCTGGCCGCGGTTGTTGAGGCCGAGCGCCCGCGTGCTCCGGCCCTCCGGACACTCGATTGGCGTGAGTGCCGCGCCTTCCATGGGAGCCACCGTGGATCCGGCTTCCCCCAGGATGGGCTGGCCGTAGGCGCCCCAGAGCTTGCCCTTGTAGCGATAGAAGCCGACGATCTGTCCCCTGTCGTTGAAACCAGTGATCTGCACCATCCAGATCGGCGCTGGCGACCCCGCCACCTGCACCAGTGCCCCCATCGGTCGAAAGGACTTTCCCTTCACGTCATAGATAAAGTACTGGTCATGATGATTCAGGAGAGCGGCCCGGTTCTCCTGCACCAGCAGGATCTGGCCCCGATTATTGATCGCGATCGGCCTGGTGAAATGCCCGTTGTAGAGCGGACCCGTGAGCAACCGGAATTGGCGGTTTTCATA
Organism: Bryobacteraceae bacterium; assembly: GCA_035602665.1. Lineage (GTDB taxonomy): Bacteria > Acidobacteriota > Terriglobia > Bryobacterales > Bryobacteraceae > DASWZN01. Next base: position 16,234 of record DATNLV010000331.1, read on the forward strand.
AATGAAGCCTTCGGTTCCGCAATCGGCCAGTTGCGGGCAGCCGCCGGCGAATTGCCTGTAGATGTTGCCGATGATCACGCCCTCGTCGTTGACCCCAACCGGGGCCGTATACTCGTTCGCTCTTCCCGAGTTGACCTGATAGAAGAACGTCTCAAAGTGAAAGTTGCGCGCGCTCTCAGCAACCGCCGCCTGAACCTGCTCCTGCTGAGGAGCAGCCTCCGCCCCGCAGAACAACAGAAGCAGCGCCGCGCAGGCAGAGGTCGAAATCAGCCGTCTCCGCATTTCTCCCGCCCCCCTTGGCCCAATGCTTCTTGCCGTTTCCGATTTTCCATGATACCTCGGACACAGTTCGTCGTAATTGATTAGCGGGCGAGCTCCTGAAACAGGGTGAGGAATCCTTGGGCGATGGTCTGTTGGTGCTTGCGAATGGTCAAGCAAAGGCTGGCGAAGGCGGCAAAGCATCGGCCCGACGCTGGCTCTTGCGTGATCCGATGACTTGAAACATCCAGTCTCTGGGCGTGACACAGACACGGTTGGACCAGGTGACAGGCGTGCCTTTCCCGCTGACGCTGATTCACCGCTCTCGTATCGGATTGCGAGGAGCATCCTTTTGCATCTTGACTGTGGGCACGCGGGGCTGTATTTTGAGGACGATGGCGTTGATCTATCCAGTCATTCGGAGATCCAGCCTTGCCTTGACTGCGGCTTGTTTGATGCTTCTGCTGGCCGTGCGGACAAGTGCTTCGGAGATTACCATCACCGTAACCGGAACGCTAACCGGAGCAGAAGACTACTTGGGCATATTTGGCATGGGGCGGCTGATCCCAGCGGGCACGCCGTTTTCCCTGATCTACACTTTTGATGATTCCAAGGGACGGGGAATCCACCTTAACCGGTGTCCCAACTCCGGGTCGGGTATCTCCGGATCCAGGCAACTCTCTCCGGCCATTGCAACCCTCACAATCGGAGGAAAATCCTACGTCTTTGGCCGCCGCCCAGATGCGAATTCCAGTACCTGGCGGTCGATCGCAACAGCGTGCTCCCGGAGCGAAATCGGGATAGATGTAACGGAAGGTGAATCGCCCCTCCTGAGCCAGGTGAACACAGGGTTGGTGCCGGCTCAGGGCGTTCATTCCCTTACTCAGGAAGCCGACTGGCGATCCGCCGTTACTCTGACCCGCTTTTATGCGCGGAACATGTCCAATTCCTTCGTAATAAACCGCCCAGGCAACTATGCAACCGGCACCAAGGGATACCTATCGGTTTCCGCCGTGAGCATCAGCGGCCCAAAGCCTATGAGCGCCGCACCAGTGCCGGGTCCAGCGACTGCGCCCCAGGCAGTCCCCAAAACCGGATCCGCAGTCCCCAACAAAGTGGCGTCCGAACAGGCTCCGGCCTCGCAACCGGCTTCGTCCAAGGGTCCCGAAATATCCAGAATCTATGTCCTCACTACCACGAATGGTACAAATCTATCTACTTACACCGTTGATGGACAGCATTCCGATCCATCCATCAATCTTGGATTGATGTACTGCGATGGAGTTGCCGTGGACGCAGAGGGAAAGATCTATGTGTCAAACAGTGGTCCGCGCAATAACGTGATGATTTTTGAGCCGAATGGCACTCGGGCTACCTCATCTCTCAATCTCGGGATTGGCGCGCTGGGTGTGAAGGTCGATGGCTCGGGAAGAATCTTCGTGTTGGGAGCGGCCGGAGGCAAAGGCGTTGTAAAATCCTTCACTGAATCGGGCAGTGGTGCGGGGCCCACAATCAATACGGGGATCATGGC